>JAKUSY010000177.1 GCA_022451445.1 Planctomycetota bacterium | reverse complement strand
TCCTTAAATCCTGATTCTTTCTCCACGAAATACGGACAGGTCGATATACTCTCAACCTCCGTTGGAAGACAAGGTCTTAATAGCCTATCAGCCAGTATGTCAGTCTTCAAAGCAGTACCCGAACGTTATGACTTTCCCGCCGAGGAGGCGAATATCGTCTCCTTCTGGAAAGAGCGGGAGATTTTCGTCAAGAGCCTCGAGCGGCGCTCCGGCTCGCCGACCTTCGTTTTTTACGAGGGGCCTCCCACCGCGAATGGAATGCCCCACAATGGGCACGTCCTGACGCGCGTTATCAAAGATGTTTTCCCGCGCTACAAGACCATGCGCGGCTTCCGGGTGCCGCGCAAGGCGGGCTGGGACACCCACGGGCTGCCGGTGGAGATCGAGGTCGAGAAGGCGCTCGAGATCTCCGGCAAGGAGGGAATCCTCGAGTACGGGGTCGAGAAGTTCATCCGCAAGTGCGTCGACTCGGTCTTCGTCTACACGAAGGAGTGGGAGGAGCTGACCGAGCGCATCGGCTTCTGGGTCGATCTCTCCGAGGCCTACGTGACCTTCCACAAGAGCTACGTCGAGAGCGTCTGGTGGTCGCTCAAGGAGCTCTTCGACAAGGGGCTGCTCTACGAGGACCGCAAGGTGGTGTGGTGGTGGCCCCAGGGCGGCACCGTGCTGTCGGCCGCCGAGGTCGGCGAGGGCTACCGCGACGTGGAGGACCCGAGCGTCTTCATTCGTTTTCGCGACGCCGACGATCCCGACCTCAGCTACCTCGCCTGGACCACGACCCCCTGGACCCTGCCCTCGAACGTCGTCCTGGCGGTGGCCGAGGCCGGGCAGTATGTCGAGGTGACCACGGCACGTGAAGACGGCTCGAACGAGCGGCTGGTGGTCGCCGCCGACCTCGCGGCGAAGCTCTTCGCGCCGCCGGCGAAGAAAAAGGGAGATGAGGAGGAAGCCCCGGCTCCCGAGCCGGTGTTTTCCGATCCCTTCCCCGGCTCGGACCTCGTCGGGCGGCGCTACCGGCAGCTGCTCGATTTCAAGGAGCCCGAGGGCGGCAAGGCCTTCGAGATCGTCGCGGCTGATTTTGTCGTGATCGACGCATCCCAGGATCACGGGTCGGGAACCGGGATCGTTCATATCGCCCCGGCCTTCGGCGAGGATGACTACCGCATCGCACGCGAGCAGGACCTCGGCTACCTGCAGCTCGTCGATGAGCAGGGCCGCATGACGGCGGAGACCGGAGAGCTTGCCGGGAAGTTCTGCAAGGATGCCGACCGCGAGATCATCGCCCTGCTGAAAGGAAACGGCAGCCTCTTCCGCCGCGAGTCCTACCGCCACGAGTATCCCTATTGTCCCCGCGCCAAGGATGATCCGCTCATCCAGCTGGCGCGCCCGGCCTGGTTCATCGGCACGAGTCGCTTTAAGAAGGAGCTGCTGGAGAACAACTCCGGGGTGAACTGGTACCCGGAGCATATCCGCGACGGCCGCTTCGGGAAATTCCTCGAGGGCAACGTCGACTGGGCTCTCTCGCGCGAGCGCTTCTGGGGGACGCCGCTGCCGGTCTGGCGCTGTGATAAGACAGGGCACACCGAGGCGATCGGTTCCTACGCCGAGCTGCTGGAGAAGCCCGGGCTCGAGGGCACCGAGGCCTGGCAGAAGGCTGTCGAGGAAGACCCCGGCATCTCCGAGCACCTGCAGGTCCACAAGCCGTATATCGACGAGATCACCTACGAGTCGCCCGGGGAGCCCGCCGGCCGCATGCGCCGGGTCACCGAGGTCATCGACTGCTGGTACGACTCCGGCGCCATGCCGTTCGCCCAATGGGGCTATCCGCACGTGGAAGGTTCCGAGGAGCAGTTCTCCGCCGCCTTCCCGGCCGATTTCATCTCCGAGGCGATCGACCAGACCCGCGGCTGGTTCAATTCTCTGCTGGTGGAGAGCACGATGCTCCATGGCGGCCGCGAGAGTCCGCATCCCTACCGCAATTGCGTCGTCCTGGGACACGTCTGCGACAAGAACGGTGTCAAGGAATCCAAGCGGCTGGGCAATTACACCTCCCCGAAGGAGGCCTTCGATACCCACGGAGCCGACGCGATCCGCTGGTACTTCCTGAGCCAGGGACACCCGTGGACGAACGCCCGCTACGGGCTCGACCGGGTGGCGGAGGCGAAGAAGGATTTCCTGATCCGCCTGCAGAACGTCTACAGCTTCTTCAACATCTACGCCAACATCGACAACTTCGACCCGACCCGGGGTAACGGCGGGGCAACGGATGCCGATGGGACGACTCTTGCCGGCGCCGAGGGCTACACCGAGGTCGCATCACGTGGCCTGATGGACCGCTGGATCCTGTCGGAATTGCACCTCACCACGCGCCGCGTGACCGACGCCATGGACGGCTACGACCTGCTCAGCTCAAGCCGCGCTCTCTTCGCCTTCGTCGACAACCTGTCGAACTGGTACGTACGCCGCAGCCGGGCGCGCTTCTGGGGCTCCGGGATGACCGACGACAAGCTCGACGCTTTCTGGACGCTCTACGAGTGCCTGGTGACGGTCTCGAGGCTGATCGCTCCCTTTACGCCCTTCTTCGCCGAGGTGCTCTACCGGAACCTGGTCGCCGAGCCCTTCGGAGACTCCCAGCCCGAGAGCGTTCATTTGACGGACTACCCCGAGGTCAACGAGGCGCTTGTCGATGAGGAGCTGTCGCGGCAGATGGCCTTGGCCACCGAGCTGGTCGCGCTGGGGCGCGCCGCCCGCGTCGAGGCGAAGCTCAGGGTGCGGCAGCCGCTGCGGGAGGCGGTCGTCGTTCTCGCCGACATGTCTCGCGCCGAGCCGCTGGCCGATCTGCTGCCGCTGGTGGAGGAGGAGCTCAACGTCAAGGAGATCCGCTTCACCGAGGAGGCCGAGACCTACGTCGAGTACGTGCTCAAGCCCAACTTCAAGGTCATCGGACCCCGCATCGGGGCGCTGGTGCAGAAGCTGAAGGCGGTGTTGCTCGCTGCCGATGCGGCCGCCCTGCGCGCCTCGCTCGAGGAGCGCGGCGTCTGTGAGGTCGAGGTCGACGGCGAGACGCTCGAGCTGAGCCCCGAGGAGATCGAGGTGGACCTCGCGCCCCGCGCGGGCTACGACGCGCGCTCGCGCGAGGGGAAGGAGCTGCTGCTCGAGACCGCGGTCGACGAGGAACTGGTGGGGGAGTGGTGGGCTCGCGAGGTCGTGGCCTGCGTCAACTCGCTGCGCGGAGAGCGTGGGTTGGCCTACGAGGCCCGCATCGAGCTGAAGGTGGCCTGCGCCCGGGAGCTGCGCGCCGCGCTCGAGGCGCGCGAGGACTATCTCAAGGGCGAGACCCTCTCCCTGTCGGTGAAGTACCCCGGCGAGGAGGGCGCGCCCGGGGGCAAGGAGGGCAAGGCCGGCGAGCTCGCCTTCTCGATCGACTTCACCCTCTCTGAATGAACATCCTGGAGCCCGGCCGGGCGCGCTTTTTTGTTTTGATGACGGGCCCGGCTTGAATACCCTGAACGGCCTTCGATTTTTTCACTACACGCGTTTAACAGGCGGAGATGGTAAAGACATGAAGTCGATGCAATTTTTTTCATTCCTGGCGGTTGTTCTTGTTTCACTGTTCTGCGTTTCGGTTTCAGCGGCAGAGGTCAGCCTCTTCGATGGCAAGACCCTCGACGGCTGGAAAGGCAAGGCCGACCTCTGGTCGGTGAAGGACGGCGCCATCGTCGGTTCGACCGGACCCAAGGGCATTCGTGGCAACACTTTCCTCGTGAGCGAGAAGTCCTACGCGAACTATATCCTGAAGCTGAAGTTCCGCTTCAACGGCAAGGGTAACAGCGGCATCCAGTTCCGCAGCAAGCAGGTCGACAAGCCCGAGGATTACGTCATCTCCGGCTACCAGGCCGACATCGGCAAGGGCTTCCACGGCAGCCTCTACGATGAGAAGCGCCGCGGCATGCTTCACGCGGCGAAGAACGACTGGGCAAAGCTGTTCAAGCGCTTCCTGCATCTCGATGGCAAGCGCTGGAACAGCTACGAGATCCGGGCGATCGGCAGCGACATCACCCTGAGCCTCAACGGCCTCGTGACCACGCGCTATACCGAGAAGGACGCCAAGCTCGACCGCTCCGGGCTGATCGCCCGGCAGCTTCACGGCGGTGGGCCCATGGAGATCTCCTTCAAGTACATCCGCATCGAGGAGATCCAGCCGAAGAAGATTCTCTTTGTCACCCACTCCGCCGGCTTCCGCCACGGCTCGATCCCGACTGCTCACAAGGTGCTGACCAGGGTCGGCCTGGATTCGGGCTACTTCGAGGTCACCGCCACCAATGACACCGACCAGATCAACCCCGAGGGGCTGAAGAAGTACGACGGCGTCGCCTTCTACACCACCGGCGACAAGAACCAGTTCCGCCTGAGCGAGGCCAACCGCGACTATTTCATCAACTGGGTCAAGGAAGGCCACGCCTTCGCCGGTTTCCACAGCGCCACCGACACCTACAAGGACTGGCAGCCGTATTGGGACATGATCGGCGGCAGCTTCGACGGTCATCCCTGGCACGAGGACGTCACCCTCGACGTCGAGGATCCGAGCCATCCCTCGGCCCTGCACCTCGACACCCAGTGGACGATCAAGGATGAGATCTACCAGATGAAGAATTACAACAGGGATCGCATCCACGTCATCCTCAGCATGAACCCCAGGTCCGTGAAGGGTAAGGGCAAGCGCAAGGACGGCGACTACGCGGTCGCCTGGAACCGCGCCTTCGGCAAGGGCAAGGTCTTCTACACCTCACTGGGCCACCGCGACGACGTCTGGACCAACCCGGTCTACCAGGAGCATATCGAGGGCGGCGTGCTCTACGCCCTGGGGATCCCCGGCTACGAGGCCGACGAGCGTCCCGGGCTGGCGAAGTCCTCGCCTGAGTTCACCCCGCTGCTCGATGGCAAGACCCTCAGCGGCTGGAAGGCCGTTCATGACGGTGTGTGGACCGTGAAGGACGGCGTTCTTACCGGCCGCGGCAGGCAGGGTCACATCTTCAGCCCCAAACGCTACAGGAACTTCCACTACAAGGCCGACATCAAGGTGGGCAAGAACTCCAACAGCGGCATGTATTTCCGCACCCAGCTCGCCAAGGACCCGAAGAGGCAGCCGCGCTGGCCCGATGGCATGGAGGCGCAGGTCAACAGCGACCACGGCGACCCGGTACGAACCGGCAGCCTCTACATGTATAAGAAGATCTTCGAGCAATTGATTCCCACCGGCGAGTGGGGCACCCAGGAGATCATCGCCGTCGACAACTTCATCGTGCTCAAGGTCAACGGCCGGGTCACGGTGCGCGGCCGCTTCGGCTACGACAAGAAGCACTTCGAGGAGGGCCACTTCGCCTTCCAGCAGCACCATCCCGGCAGCGAGGTCGACATCAGGAACGTCGTCGTCCGCGAGCTGCCCTGAGGGCTTCGCTGTCGAGCTCAGGCGGCGGTTCCCCGGCAGGGGGACGCCGCCGTCATTTCTTCTTCACCCGCAGCTCCATGCAGATCAGCGTCTTCGTGTCGCGCAGGTAGAGCAGCCCGCCGCTGAGCGTGGGAACCGTCCACGCCGGGGAGGTGAGGACCTTCGGCACGCGGGTAAGCTCCTTATGCCCCGCGGGGGAGAGCTTCAGCAGCGACAGGTCGCCGAACTCTCCCATGGCGATGAAGTGCCCGTCGGAGTAGATCATCGAGCCGCGGTAGAAGTGGCTGCGCCACTCCCACTTGACCTTGCCGGTGGCGAGCTCGACGCATTTGAACATCGCATCAGGCGGGTTGCGGCCGCTGAAGGCGTAGAGATGACCGTCGAGATGGTTCGGCGGCGTCCAGTGGATGTCGAGAATGCGGCCGCGCCTGGAGAGATCGTCCTTCCACAGCGTCTTGTAGGAGTCTTTCTTCACCTGCAGGCAGACGCTGCCGGTCCCGTAGGTGGCCGAGAAGAAGAGCTTGTCGCCGACGACGAGCGGGGTGGCCCCATTCACCGAGTCGCTGAAGCGGGCGTGCCAGGGAAACTTCCAGCGCTCCTTGCCGGTGTCCGGGTCGTAGCAGGAGAGGCCGCCGCGGTGGAAGATGAACAAATGGCGGGCGCCGTCGATCTCCGCGAGGCTCGGCGAGGCGTAGGAGCCGCCATCGCTCACGGTCTTCCAGAGTTCCTTGCCGGTCCCGGCGTCGAAGGCGAAGGCCATGCCGTCGCGCTTGCGAAGGGGAATGAACTGGGTGCTGCCGAGGTTGCAGTAGACCCTGCCGCCGGTGACCAGGGGGGTGGCGCCGGTGCCGAAGAAGTTGGGCGCGATGGAATAGCGCGTCCTGATGTCGATAGCCCACCGCTTCCTGCCGGTCTCGAGCTCGAGACAGTGGAGCACGCCCTTGGGGCCGAGCGTGTAGATGCCTCCCTCGTAGACCGCCGGGGCGCAGCGCGGGCCCGCGTCGTAGCCGTAGAGATCCTCGTAGTCGGTGGGGTAGCTGAAGCGCCACAGCCGTTTTCCGGTGGCGGCATCGAGGGCCACCACCGGTGCCTTGTAGCCGAGTGTGACAAACACCCTGTCACCCTCGGCTACAAGGCGCCGGGCGAGATGCGTGGGGCCGCTTTTAAGCGGCCACAGGTGGTTTT
>JAKUSY010000176.1 GCA_022451445.1 Planctomycetota bacterium | reverse complement strand
TGTAAGCTTCCGGCAAGGGACCTCGCGACCCTCAGGCGCCAGCTCGATGAGATGGTGGCGGCGAAGAAGGCCTCCGGGGAGTCGAAATGAACCGGGCGGGCCTCGCCATCACCTACCTGGCCCTCGGTATCGTTCTCGGGTTCTACCTTGGCGGCCATCTCGGTGGAGACAAGGTAGTCCTGGAGCCGCGCGGAATCAGCGGCGGCCGGCAGAAGGTTCTCCCGCCGGGCAACGACAGGGAGCCGGCTCCCGGGGCTTCCCTGGGCGATTCAAAATGGCTGGAAAATGCCTTCGCGGGGACAGCTCCATCCAGGGGAGGTGAGCAGGCCAGGATCACGATCGTCGAGTTCTCGGACTTCAACTGCAGGTATTGCGCAGGCATGGCCGGGGTGCTCGACAGGGTCTGGGACAGCTATGGCGACAAGGTGCGGATCATCTTCAAACACAATCCGTTTCCCGGGCACCCTCTATCCCTCGAGGCTCACAAGGCGTCAGTTGCCGCCTTTCAGCAGGGGCGATTCTGGGAGATGCAGACCCTGCTCTTCGCCAACCAGGAGACCCTCGATTCCCGAAGCCTGCGGGGCCACGCGAAGATCCTTGGCCTCAACATGGAGCAGTTCGAGGATGATCTCGAATCCGCGGAGGTCGAGGGGATCGTCGAGCGAGACATCGCCCAGGCGAAGGCGGCTGATGTGAGCCGTGTGCCGACCCTCTTCCTGAATGGAATGAAGCTCCAGGGGGGCTTTACCTACGAGCTGCTCGTCGACCGGATCGAGAAGGAGCTGGGCAGGACGGAGTAGGGCTCAGATCCGCTCAGGCGAGAGCAGCCTCATTCGCTCCGCGATATGTCCGAGGTGGGAGGCGGCATGGAAGAGCGCGTCGAAGGCCTGCTGGTAGGCGAGCGTCTGGACATGCAGGAGGATCCGGTCTTCAGAATTGTCGCTGGCCTTTTCGATTCTCTGCTTCCACTGGGTCTCAAGCCGCGAGCGGAACTTGGCCAGGCGCTCTACCGTCTTGACCGCGGATTCCTCGAGGCGGTTGGTGGGACTGCGAAGGAGGATCAGGATGTTCGAGAACTGGGACATGACCAGCTCGTAGATCTCTCCGAGATCGCGGTCCATCTCCTCGGCGGAATCGATCTTGTCCTCGATCCGGCGGGAGGCGAGCTCCCTGAGCGTCTCGGCCGATTCGCCGACCCTGCTGAGGGCGGCGACGCTCGACTGCAGCTTCTCCGTCTCGGTAGATTCACGGCGTGAGAGCTGGTTCTCCTGTACGAGCACCAGGTAGCGGCTCGCCTCGCGGTGGATTCCCGCGATGATCTCCTCCCGCCGCGCGACCTGTCCGGCGAGATTGAGGTCGCCGTAGCGAAAAGAATCGAAAGCTTCGGCGATGTTTTTCTGGCACAGCTCGGCGAGGTAGCAGATCTCCTCGAGAACCTGGCGCAGCGCCAGTCCAGGGACAGGGAGCAGGTTCTCGTCGAGACGGTAGGGCTTGAGATCGTCGGACCCTCGCTTGGAAGGAAGAATTAACGAGGCGATCGCCGTGGCGATCCCAGGCAGCGCCAGGAAGAGGAGGCTGGCGACGAGGTTGTAGCCCGTGTGGATCATCGCGACGTGATGCTCGACGTTTTCCGGCAGCGGGTGAAAGAGGTTCCCCGGGGTCGCCTGGTCGACGAGCCAGAGCAGCAGAGAGGTTCCCTCGTGGGGCATCAGGGAGAGAGAGGCGAAGACAATGCCTGTCACCAGGTGGATTACCAGGATGCAGATTCCCAGGCGGCAGGTCTCTCGATTTTTGAACAGGGAGCGAAAGAGGCTGCTCAGTCCGGCGCCCAGGTTGGCGCCGAGGATCAGGGGTACCGTGGAGAGGGTGCCCATGATCTCGTTGGAGGCCAGCAGGACCGCGACGATAACCACCAGGTTCGATGTCCGAAGGACCAGGCTGATCCCGGCTCCCACCAGGAGCAGGGCGAAGAAATTCCCTGCCATTATGGCCCAGGGCTGATCCTGATCGAAGGACAGCGGGGGCGGCAGCACATCCGAGCTGAACCTGGAGCTCAGCTCCAGCTGTTCGATGCCTGTTCCAAGCAGGCTCCAGCTCGCCAGGGCCAGCCCGGCGCCGAGGAAGATTCTGCTCCAGTGGGCAAGGCCGGCGGATCGGGGAAGGATGACCATCAGGAGACCGAGCCCTGTCAGGGGCGCTATGAGAAAATCGATACGCAGGGCGAGGATCTGGGGCAGGGCCGTAGCTCCCAGCAGGGCGCCCAGCAGAAGTCCCATGGCCCCTCGTGATTTCAGCAGTCCGCCGTTGACGAAGCTCATCAGGTGGGATGTCACGGTTGAGTGGGACTGGAAGGTCGCTCCCGAGAGGATTCCTCCGAGGTAGCCCAGGATACGGTTATTCGCCATGCGTCCCGTGGCGTGGTGGAGGTGAGGGCCGAGGACGATGAGAAAGCCGTTGGCGAGGAATCTCACGCCCAGCAGAAAGAAGATCACCCCGATGGTGATCTCGCCGACGATCCGCAGCCAGTCGATCGCCATGACGGTGAATATGATCCCACGAATGGGGGGGTCGTCCTCGTTTCCTTCGACCTCCGCCAGTACGCGATAGATGCCGGCGCGGTCGCCGAGGGTGAGCTCGGTTCCCTTGCGAACGCCCTCCTTGTCGGTTTCGTCCCGCCGGTTGTTGAGGCTTGCGGGCATTCCATGGCTCGACGGTTCACCCGCGATCCGCATGTGGACGACGCGCCCCGTGAGCGGCACCAGGTTTCCGGAGTCTTCCCGCGCCTGCAATCGCAATTTGAGCTCGACATCCGAGCCTACCGTCGCCTCGATATTGTCGGTGAGTTTTTCGACGCCGCTGACGACCCGGAAATGTTCCTTGAGAGCCTTGCGACCCTCCCTGGGGACGGATGCCTCTATGCGCCAGTCGCCGTTTTTGTTTCCGAGCTTTATTCTTACGCTGGCGTTTCCGGAGGCGTCCGTTTTGACCTCGACCTTGTCGAGACGCTCCCTCGGTTCTTTTTCGTCACCCAGGATGAATGTTGGTGCGGCATTGGCTGGTTGAGCCTCGGAGCTGTTTTCAGCTGGAAGACCCTCGAGACGGAAGGTGACCGTCTGGTCCGCCAGGGGCTGCCTTCTGCCTCTTCGTCCAAGGAAGTCCCGGCTGCTCTGGCCGAGCACACGAACGATCAGGGACTCGGGTAGAATGTCTCCGGGAAGCGCGCATTGGTGATTGCCTTCGATTGATTCAATTCGCGCCGGCCGGTCGTCTACGGGCGCCTTGAAACATCCGGTAATGGCACAGAGGCAGAGCATTAACGCCAGGTTGGCTGCCCTGAAAGTCAATAAGCGCATAGACTTTGGCCCCTGTTTGCGAAACGTGAAGTTACCGTGCACACTTTCACAGGATAATCACGATAAGTAATTGGATAGATTCCTGCCCCAATTGTTGAATTCGGAAATATCAGGAATTCATCTGAAGAAGAACCGGAAAATGCGGAAATAATTGTCCGTATCGACTCTATGAAAAATTATACCGGATCATCAGCTAAAAACGCCTACCTCGAGTTCGGCTCGACCTCTATCAAGCTCTACATAGTGCCTTCGGTATCAGAGGCCAGTGAAGAGATCGAGAGGGAGCGGAAGGTGCCCTGGAGCCTCGGCTACGATGTCTTCAGCTATGGCCGCATCAGCCCCCGTACGATGGCGCACTGCGTCTCGACCCTGAGAAGCCTGCGTGAGGAGTTTTCCGGAATATCCTTCGAAGATGTCACCGCTGTCGGCACTGCCGCTTTGCGGGAGGCCCAGAACTCCGAGATCTTCCGGCGCCTGCTCAAGAGCGAGCTGGGGCTGAGGATCCAGATCATCGAGGGAGGAATCGAGGCCTTCCTGCTCGAGACCGGCTTCAGGAATATGGTCGAGGAGTTTCCTACGGCACTCTTCGACCTGGGGGGCGGCAGCAACGAGATCATCGAGTATCTCAATCCCGCCTCGACCCGTAAGACCAGCATCCCGGTAGGGGCTATTCGCCTCCATTGCCAGCTGCGAAGGGCAAGGACTCTCTACGATTACGTTGAGCAGGGACGCGTTATCGTCGAGAGAGAGATGAGGGAGCATATGGCGGGAAGCATGCCGAGGTATTCCGAGATGTTCGGTACGGGCGGTACGGTCAGGGCGATCGTGAAGAGCCTCGAGTGGGATACCTTCCGGATCGAGGATCTCCAGGAGCTCGTGCAGCGGGAAATTCACGGAGAGATCTGGCCCACCATGCCAAAGCACAGAAGGCTGCTGTTTCTGCCCGGCATCCTGTCGGTGGAGGCGCTCTTTGTCACGATGGGTGTCCGGGAAATCACCTACCGCAAGGCCTCGGTGAAGGAAGGGCTCATCTCCTTTACCAGCATGTTGCCGGCGATGGGCGGGCCTTCCTAGGAGATGTCCCGCTCCTGCTCCAGCCGCTCGAGGGCCCTGGTCAGCAGCTCGCGTACGGGCTCCTTGCGCAGTCGCTCTGCGGCCTCGGCAAAGCCGCACCAGAGTCTCTCCCGAAAATCTTCTTCCTCCCAGTCGGCCTCGCCTTCGTAGCGTAGCAGGAACATCCGTACCAGGCAGGGATGCTTGCGCCTGCGGTCAGGATAGCTGCCGACAGCTTCGCCGACGATGTCTCCCCGGACCCCGGCCTCTTCCGCGCATTCCTTCCGGGCAGCCTCCGCAGGAGTCTCTTCTTTTCCAACGACTCCCTTGGGGAAGATCCAATTGCCCTTGCGGGAGGTGATCACGAGGAATTCCCAGCCACTCGGTCCCCTGCGGAAGGGGATCGCTCCGGCCTGCTCGATAGGCTCCTTCTTGCTCATCGGAATGTGAGGCTCCCGGGTCGTCTTGGGGTCGAGTCCTCGCGGACGGGGGTGGTAGCGCAAAGACGGGAAAGAAAAACGCCCTGCGATTCCGGAAACTCCGAAACTGCAGGGCATTCGCCACTCAGGTGGCTGCCTGGTTGAGGCAAGTGGTCAACCGGCTTTTTTACTTGAAGTTCGCCTTGGCGTATTTCCCCTTGCAGTTATTGCAACAGAAGTACTTGACCTCGCGCGTGGTGTGAACCACCTGCGTAGCGGGATTGGCGGCTTTTCCACTGATGGGGCATTTGCCGCTGTCGGCCTCGGCCGCAAGCGCTGCCGTATGTTTTTTCTTGCAGTTACCGCAGCAGAAGAAGGTCTTCGCGCCGTTGACGCTGACGAATTGGTCAGCCTTGGCAGCTTTTCCACTGATGGGGCACTTGCCGGGCTTTGAGGCCTTCTTGCTGAACTTGTTCGCCTTGGCGTACTTGCCTGCGCAATTGTTGCAGCAGAAGCTGACGAGCTGTGATGTCTCGTGGATCAGGCCGGTACTCTTCTTGGCAGCTTTGCCGGTGTACTGGCACTTCCCGGGTCCCTTGTTGACGATTGTCGCTGTATAGCTCTTCTTGCAATTGTTGCAACAGAAGCCGACACCCTTGCCATTGACATCGATCGTCGAGACCTTGGGGTTGGTAGCCTTGCCGCTGATGGGGCACTTGCCGGCTTTTTCAGCCATGGCGACACTGCCGTAAATCAGCAGCAAAGCGACGGGGATAATCGCTAATTTCTTTTTCATTTCCTGCCTCTCCTGAATGGTCATAGGACTCCTCTGGTTTACATCTACAGTTCGAACCAAGGTAAGGATTTCAAGCAACCTGCGCAAGAAGTAATAGTTTTCCAGCCGGAAGCGTATTGCGGATAAAAACCCCCCGGAGCTTCGCAAGGACGGGAAGAAACCATGTAAGTCACTTAAATATAATGTACTTAGGTTCTGTCGTTGGAATGTGTCACAGGAGCCGGAGTCTTTAGTCTGAAATAAAAAACCAGCCGAAAATTCGCGGGTCAATCGATTGTCAGGCCTTGAGTTGGCAGTTCAATTACCGGATTCGGCGGGTTTCTGTTTCTGCATCTCAGCAGCGTAGTCCTTGAGAAATCCGTTCAGCGCCGGTACCAGGTCCGAGATCACGAGGTCCACCTCGAGCCCATCTTCTTCCTCCCTGGTAGAGATGATCGCCGCCTTTATGTTCTTGAGGGCGAGCACGGGGATGCTCTTCTGCAGGACCGCCAGGGCGCTGAAGATGGGTTTCGGCCGGAGGTAGAGAACCTTGGAGACCCCGGGAGCCGGCAGGGGAAGACGGCTCTTGTCGTCGAGGTAGCGGCTGCGCAGGGCGGCCTTCAGGATCTCGGGAGACATGGCGATGATGAACTGGTTCTCAATCCGGATATAGCCCGGACGTATCCCCAGGAGCGGCTCGAGATAGTGATGGGTGGCGCTGTTCTCCCCGACCTCCAGCCGCTGGTCACGGAACTCCAGGTTCTTCGATGCGCCGGGGAGGCTGGCGGCGTATTTTCCGAGGGCGTCTCGAAGGATCGGTTCGCCGGCAGCCGGCTCCCTGAACTCGAGTGCCGTAAAGTAGAGGGGCCGATAGATCTGCAGGCCCGAGAGGTTTCCGAGCTCCTTCACCGATGCGGAGATCTTCAGCAGGGCGGCGTTCGGATAGGAGCCGATGATAACGGAGCGGACCTCTGCCAGGACTGAACTGAAAGGTTCCGTTTCAAGGAGCCAGGTCAGCGGGGCTCTCAGTCTCCCTGCGTTGGAGTTTTTCTGTTCGCCGGAGAGCGTCCCGAG
>JAKUSY010000175.1:5033-6680 GCA_022451445.1 Planctomycetota bacterium | reverse complement strand
CGATGACGACGGCGTCGTCATCGCGATCGAGGGCGGCAAGATGCGCATCTGCAAACGCTTTATCGCGGCGGTCGTCTACGACGATAGCGACATCGCTATAAAAGAAAAACCGGCTGCCCGGCGTGACAAGCCCGCCGTGGCTTCCACGGCTAGCCCCGAGTCCGCTATCGCCGGCTTGCCCGAGAACCCCCGGGAGCTGCTTGAGCGCCTGCGGCAGGAGGCGGCCGTTTCCGTTCCGCCGGTCCGACCGTCGATCGCGGTATCCGCCGGGCCCGTGCCCGGGCTGGAATCCGTTTCTACCGAGGTTGAAAACGAAGCCGCGGGAGACTCCCGCGAGGTTCGCGAGCCGGCGCCCGTCACCGCCGAGCTGGCCGCGACGACCGAGGGGCCCGCCGCGGGCTCATCGCTGCGGCCGCCGTCGGGCTGGAAGCTCGACAGGAGCCCCGGGCTGGTGCGGTTTGTCGAGCCCAGCCGGCGGCCATTTCCCGCCAGCATCGAATGGCTCCAGCTTGATGGTTCGATGCCAGCCACGGCCGATTGCCTTCAGGTCCTGCGCCAGGAGCATCGCTCCATGCTCAATGCCTGCGAGACCCTTGACGAGAGGTTCAGCCGTAAATCCGCCGGGCAGGAGGTCTTCGAGATTACTTCGCGGGGGCGCTTCGAAGGCCGGCAGGTGGTGGTCTACCAGCGGCTCATTAATTCAGACGGTAATGCCTGGCTGTTGTCCGCGTTCAGGGATTCGAGGGATCCCGACGTCGGGCGTCTCCTGGCTCAAAGCATTGAGAGCCTGCGGTTTTCCGCGGGGGAGAACGTATCGAAAAGGCAGTGATCCTTCCCTCCCGGCACCAGCCTGGCGCCGGCGTGGAAGAGTGTGGGTTGTAATCGTGAGGAAGGGTGAGTTCATGATGCGTCGCTTTGCTCTGCTGCTCTCGAGTTGCGTCTTCCTGCCGTTTTTCTCCGGCTGTGGAGGTCTCGAGACTCCCCGGGAGCTCGATGAGAGAGCCGTCTCACGCGCTCTCGATGACTACCGTGACAGGACAAGCCTCATCAGCCTGCAGACATCGAAAGATGCCGGGGAGGAGTGGCCTGAAGACGATGCTTCCCACCGGCGCGGATCGATGCTGGACGTGGTTATCGCGGAGCTGATCGCTATCGGCCCAGGCATGGTGGTGCAGGGCCTCGGGCATCGCTACGCTGGCGACTACAGGACCTCCGACCAGCTGATGAGGGTTGGCGCTGTGGGGGTCGGGGTCGGAGCCCTCGGGGTTGGCCTGGCTGTCGGGGGCAATGAGATAACGGAGGATTGGATCGGTGACGCCGTGGGTGGAGCCGGTATTGGAATCAGCGCCATCGGCGCGGGTTACTATCTCGCGGCCTGGCTCTACGATATCTACGATACTCCCAGGGCGGTTCGCTCAGGGGGAAGGCCGCCGCCGGGCTCGCCGTTCGTCGAATCGCTCGATTTTATCGGCGGGGAGTGACAGGCATTCTCCCGCCTGGGCACCCGCCTATTTCCTGATCGAGCCCCATACAAAACCTTAACTTCCCTCCCTATTCCTCTCTATCGCATTCCTGCGCCGCCCTCCTGCCCATCGAAGCGTTTTCTCACGCATAGCGACGCAGGCCCGCACCGTCCGCCTGCACTTG
>JAKUSY010000175.1:0-5023 GCA_022451445.1 Planctomycetota bacterium | reverse complement strand
TACAATCGAGGTTTACCAAAAGTCTTTCATCTCTGTACATCCTGCCGCCCGGGAAGGCGAAAGCCGAGTGGGGGTAGAGTTCTGTAAATAGCAGGGTTCAGAAGGGATTTGGTTGCGCTTCGCTCCAGGGTTTGAAGGCGAAGCGGATAGAGCTGGGTTCGCGCGCTTTGCTGCTGCCCTTTTCTCTAATTTTCAGGGATAGACTGTACAAACGAGGAGTACAGGTTGACTGGATTCCCCCCGTTGGTTTCTACACGGAGTCTCGCGGCTCGGGCTTCATTGGCTGTGCTGGGATTGCTGCTGACGGTATGCCATGCACATGCCGATTTCAACGAAGCCGAACGGCTCACCGATGGCGCCCGGGGCGCTTCCGATGCGGCCCTTGCCTACGATGTCGCAGGCAACATCTATGTTGTCAGCGTCGTCGAGGGGCGTCTGCAGGTCGATCTCTTCGGGCCCTGCCTGCAGGCGGAAGCGGTCATTCCGGGCGGCTCCGGCCGCCGCGGCGAACCACGGGTGGTGACCGGCTCCCGGGGGGAGGCGGTCGTGTGTTTCAGCGAGCGCAGCGGCGATGCTCCGGGCTCCGGCCGTGATGTATACATCACCCACAATGCCGGCGGCGTCTTCACCGAGCCGGTCCGGCTCTCCGGAGGCTCCGGGGACAACTTCGCTCCGCGGCTGGTGCTCGATCGGCTGGGAAACCCCCATGTCGTTTGGAATACCGTCTGGGAGGACGCCCCCAGCGTTCTCTACTACAATCCAGTGAACGAGGTGGTCGAGGAGGTGGCGCCGGGAAGGTTCCCGGCGCACTGCATTGACTCGCGCGGGACGCTCCATCTCGTCTACCAGCGCGGCGACCGGCTCTACTGCAACAACAATGGCGGCGGCGTATTTGCCCACGAGTTCGAGATCCGTGGCACTCCCTCGACGATCGAGCCCGGGGCGGCCATCGCCGGTACCCGTGATGGCAGGCTGGTGGTCAGCTACGCCGATTCCGGCTCCCTCTACCTGCTCGAGGGGAGGGCCGAGTCCGACTTCGCGACCGCCACCGAGATCGACTCAGGCGGCATCAGCAGGGCGGATCTCAGGGCCGGCAGGAGCGGCGGGCTGAGCCTTGTCTACGTCAAGGATGGCGACGTCTACCGCGTGAGCGGGAGCGGGTCCGCCGACCTGGATTTCGAGCGCGTCGGCTTCGGCACCCCGGAGCTGGAGCTGGAGCCCCGTCACACCACCGACATCTGCGAGATCACCCACGTCATCTTCCTCAGGGATGGCGAGGTCTTCTACACCAACGATGCCCGGGATCCCGAGGTTGGCTTCACCGCCGCCAGGACCCATGGCGAGGTACCGCTGACTGTCGATTTCGAGGACACCTCGACGGGCAAGGTGCAGGGCTGGCATTGGACTTTCGGTGATGGGGGGACCTCCATCTCCCGGAACCCGGAGCATGTCTACCTGGAGCCGGGTGCCTACACGGTGACCCTGACCGTCTACGTCGCCAACAGGGGCACCTCCGTGACCCGCCGCGAGTACGTGGTGGCCGAGCCGCCCTCCAACACGCTCTCCATTCCCGACCAGCGCCTGAAGTTCGGCCAGGGAGAGGCCTGGTTCCCGGTCTACGCCACCCATCGCGAGCCGATCATGGCCTACCAGCTGCACGGCGTCTTCGACCCCGATGTTCTCCTGATGCAGGACTGCTCGCTGCTGGGAACGCCCTCGGTGCGGCTGCGCCCGGAGGTCTGGGAGTGCAACATCTTCGAGCAGAGCTTCGAGATCGGCTGTCTCTATGACTTCACCCCTCCGATCGATGGCAGGGTGCTGCCCCCGGGCGAGAACCACATTCTCACCAATCTTCTGTTCACGGTGGCGGAGGAGGGGGATGAAGAGGTCATCACCCGGATCGACCTGGTGAATGATCGCGAGCTCAGCCCCATCCTGAACATCTTCACCGTCAACAACCAGTCGAGGCTGCCTCCTCTCGATGGGGCGTCAGTGACCGTCTACCCGGCGGATCACCATGAGCGGCTGTTCATTCGAGGAGACATCAACTTCACTGGCAACGTCGATATCACCGACGCCATCTACCTGCTCGGTTTCCTCTTCCTCGGCTACGATGACCCCCAATGTCTCGATCCGGGAGATCTCCTGGATGACGGCCGGGTCAATATCAGCTCGTCGATCTACCTGCTGAACTTCCTCTTTACCGGCGGTCCGGCTCCACGGGTTCCCTACCCGAGCCCGGGCCTCGATCCGACTCTCGACGACGAGTTCAGCTGCGAGAACTGAGAGCCGGCCCTCGCTGACCCCGGTAGACCCGGGCGAATCCCCTGATCGAGGCTTTGCTCTTGACGATGGGCCCTCGGGACCACAAGATTCCTCAAGAAGAGAGTCGGGAATTCATCGGGGTGTAGCTCAGCCTGGCTAGAGTGCCTGCTTTGGGAGCAGGAAGTCGTTGGTTCGAATCCAATCACCCCGACCAGTTCACTCCCCTCGTCAGCAGTTGACGGGGGGAGTCTTCTTTTGACCCCGCCGCCACTTACGCCATCGGCGGTGGGGGACTCAGCGCCATCGGCACCCCCTGCCGTTTTGTCAGGAGTGGTCTCGAATTGACCCGAATCGCCGAGAGTTGGTGCAAGCATTGGTGCAAGCCCTTCGGTGGCGGGACTGCCATTTCCGCAGGGGCGTTTTGCCACCCTAAGCGATGCCCCGGGCGATAAGCAACCAGGGGGCACCCTCTCCTTGCCCCCGCCCATGGCCTCGCATAGGCTATTGGCTGGGTTCAAGTAATATATAGAGAGGGTAAAACCATGAAACGCATTGTCGTCTTCGCGCTGGTTCTCAATGCAGCGCTGCTGGGGGTTATTGCCCACCAGCTGGTGGCTATCGCTGGTGGCGGGGCTGTGGCTACTGAGAATGGGGATACCAATCACGCCGTCCGGCTCGATTCGAACAGCTGCCGTGTGCTCAGGCCGTTGCCGGAACCCGGCGTCCATCCACGAATCTTCTTCACCGCCGATGAATACCCGCTCATGCGGGAGCGCCTGAGTTCGCCGCGGTTTCTCCAGGCGTTTGGACCCCATCAAGAGAGGATCGTGAACAGCATTCTCAAGGGTAAGCACGGTGCACTGGGGGCCGGGGATTTCTCCGCGCCCAACGACGAGGACCTGCTGCGATATTTCGGGGCGGGCGAGGGCCTGAGCAATGTCTGGGGTGTGGCCAGCCTGACGGCAGTGCTCAACGAGGACGAAGAGCTGAAGGAAACGATGATCCGATTGATCGTGAACTATGGCCACATCATGCTGGGCGCACGGGAACGTGCCCGGGAGCCCGGACTCGAGAAAGAAAATCCCGAGCTCTACAAGAAGCTGGCGCTCTGGCGCAACGACCGCTTCGACGTCGGCGTGAGCTGGGCCCTGGGCGCTGCCGGATACCCCCTCTCCTATGACGTGCTCTACAATGACATGACAGAGGAGCAGCGGAAAGTCGTGGCCGATGCGATTGTCGCGGGAACGACCGGCCGCCGGCCCCACGGCTTCGGGCGTCCGCGTGGTTATGCCACCAGCAATCACTACGGCTACCATGGCGACCTCGCGGTCATGATGGCCGCCGTCGAGGGGCACCCGGGCTTCGACCGGGCGACCTGGGATGGCATCGTGCAAATACTGACGGATTACTGGGACATTTCCTACACCCCCTACGGAGCCAGCCGGGAAGACGGCTACGGCCCGAACCTCGGCATGCGTGGGGGCGGGCGCGGCTACATGGCCCTGGCCCGAAGAGGGCTGAACATCTTCGAAACGGAAAAATACCGGAAGTTCCTGAACTACTTCGCACAGGACTTTGACCCTTATGATCAAGGCCACTTCAACGGCGGCAGCTCCGGCGGTCCCTACGGCGAGCTTTATCCGACCAGTTCGCTCCAGGCCCGTTACATGTATCCGGATAGCCCGGTCGGGAATATGATCTTCCGTCAACTGATCGGCGACAACTATGACCGCCGCCTGCGCTGGCAAGGACACCTCGACTACATGATCTGGGGCGCGGACTGGGAGGGCCCGCCGGAGAGAGACGAAATGCTCGCCTCGATGGACCTGCCTCTCAGCGTCTTCTACCCCGTGCGGGGCAAGTTCATCGCACGCAGCGACTGGACTGCCGACGCGACGTATGTAAGCTTTGACGCGCGGCCGGACGGGCATCTCATCGGGCACGACAAGGCCGACCGCGGTAACTTCTCGATGTCGGCACTCGGACGGGTCTGGGCTGCCTCCGGTGACTTTTCCACGCACAACCAGAGCAACGAAAACTCCCTCGTGCATATCGACGGGAAAGGATACGGGGCGAAGGCCCCTTCGGTCCGCATGCTCTCGCATGGGGACGACGGAAGGCTCGCCGGGGCGGCGGCGGACCTCAGCTACGCCTATGCCTGGGAATGGAACGACGGCTGGCCCCCGCCCTCGAAGACCTTCCCGGAACCTTGGGAACCGGAGAGCAGCACGGCGGTCGAATTAGGCTGGCCCCGCAACTACATGATCCCCGAGCTCGACGGGCCCATCCACGGAAGTGATACCGGCTACGGGAACCATCCGCGCAACCTCCAGCGCAGGCTCTTCAACCCGCTCGAGCGGGCCCAGCGCTCCGTCCACCTCGTCCGCGGCCAATACCCTTACACGGTCATTTACGACGACATCCGGAAGGACAGCCAGAGCCGGCTCTATGAGTGGATCATGCAGCTACCGCCCGACCTCGAGGAGCTCTCGCGGGAGAAGAACCGGATCATCCTGAAAGAAAAGGAAGGTGACCGGCAGCTGCTGGTCCAGTTCCTACAACAGGAGCCATGCTCCTTCAAGATCGAGAACTATGTCGCCCGGGAGCACCGCGGGCACACGACCTACGGGAATCGCCTGATCGCTTCTATCGAGACCAACGAACCGGACTTCCGGGTCCTGCTCTTTCCCTACCGGCCCGGCAAGACACCTGAACCCGGTTGCCTCCACGACCCGCGCAGCACCGCAGTGCAGGTGAC
>JAKUSY010000174.1 GCA_022451445.1 Planctomycetota bacterium | reverse complement strand
CGATCGCCGCGGGGGCGAAGGCCAGGAAAGGGGCCAGGGAAAAGAGAATCCTGTCGGCGCGGTTCGGAGTGATGTCCTCCTTGAACAGAAGCTTGATGACATCCGCCAGTGGCTGGAGAAGACCCAGGGGGCCGACCCGGTTGGGTCCGATCCGGTTCTGGATGACGGCTGCGATTCTACGCTCAGCCAGGACGAGCATGGGCACCAGGGTCATGATGCCCCCGAAGATGAGTACAGCCCGCAACGCATCCATCAGGATTGTCTGGGAGGCGCCGTTCATTCTTCTCCTCCCTGGGCGCTGAGCCCCGCTTCTCCCAGGTCACCGTGCCGCATTCCTGCAAGTGCCGGTATGACTCCGGCCATTTCATCGAAGAGGCCGCGCGGCGAGATCCTGCTCTCCCTGGCGCCGAGCTCTACGAGGGTGTCCTGGAGGAGCTCATCGAGCGAGAGGACTCCTCTGGGCAGCTGCGTGGCCGCCCGTACGAGCTGCACCCGTCCATCCTCGTTGATGATGGAGCCGTCACGCTCGGAGAACGCCGTGGCGGGGAGCAGGTGGGCTGTTTCGGGAATGCGGGAGTCGTTCTCGAGCAGGAAGACGAGGCCGAAGTCTACCGTTTCGAGCGCCTCGATCCATCCATCCGGCAGCCGCTGCCCGGGCAGGTCGCTCACCAGCACCAGGCCGCGCAGCTTGGATGCTTTCGCTTTTTTAAGCAGGCCATCGGAGTGTGAGGAGAACGCATCCTTGCCGAGGATCGCCTCGACTCCGCGCCGGTTCGGGTTGCGGTCGGACGAGATCCTGAAGCCGCCCTTGAAGGTCTCTTCATCACCGTCGTCACGGGCGCAGGCGGCGATATTTTCCGCCGGGACTCCAAGCTCCTGCAGCAGCGAACCCAGGAGGTAGAGTGCTTCATTGCTCATGACGGCGCTGACGACCACGCCGAGAGAGTCGGCGCCGTGCTCGTCAGCGGATTTCTTGAGCCTTCGAGCCAGGAACCCGGGAGCGTCGGCGGGATTCGCGGAATCTCCCAGCCGGCATTCGAGCGAACGCTCGGGTCCGAGGATGTAGTCGTAGGTGTAGCGGCCGTGGTCGCAGATCCAGTAGTCGTTGACGGCATCGTTGTGGCGCGCGACGATCCTCTTGACCTCGTTGTTGAGGGCCTGGAGCTCGATATTGCAGCCGCGCGCGCACTCGTGGCAGACGCTGGCGGTCTTCTTCTCGTACCACACGCGCGCCTGGTAGAGGAAGACCTCGGTGAGCAACGCGCCAACGGGGCAGATGTCGACCACGTTGCCGCTCAGCGGGTTCTGCAGCGGATAGCCGGGGAAGACGTCGACGACCGAGCTGTCGCCGCGGTTCACCATGGCCAGCTCCCCGCTGCCGGCGATGTCGCTGCAGAAGCGCACGCAGCGGGTGCAGGAGATGCAGCGGTTCCCCCAGAGCTTGACGCCGTTGCCGAGATCCTTGGTCGGCTTGAGCTGTTTGACGTCTACCATGCGGGAGCCGTCCTTGCCGTGGTCGTAGGAATTGTCCTGCAGCAGGCACTCGCCGGACTTGTCGCAGATCGGGCAGTCGAGCGGGTGGTTGGACAGCATGAACTCGAGCACATCGGCCCGGGCATCCTTCGCCGCCTCGGAGTGGGTCTCGATCTCCATGCCGTCGGTCACCGGGGTCGTGCAGGCGGGCATGGGCTTGGGCGCCTTGACCACCTCGACCAGGCACATCCTGCAGTTGCCCTCGGGGACCAGCCCGGGGTGATAGCAGAAGAAGGGTACGTCGAGCCCCCGGTCGTGACAGACCTTGATCAGCATCTCGCCGGCGGGGGCTTCGACCTCTTCGCCGTTGATCTTCAGGTTTACCGTCTGTTTCTCAGTCATGTTCTTATTGTTCTAGTCGCGCCGGCTTCTTCAGTGTCCGCCCCGGAGCTCATCGAGCCTCTCCTGGTTGTGGGCGCTCAGGGCTCCCGGCTGCACCAGGGGGCCGCCGGTGTGGATATCACGTTCGTGCCCGGCGCCGGCGTTGATCTTCGCGTAGAATTCAAGGCGGAATTTGCGCACGATACTTTCGCAGGGGAAGGCCGCCGCGTCCGCCAGGACGCAGATCGTTCGCCCGCACATTTTCTGGGCCAGGTCGATCATCAGGTCCAGGTCCTCCATCCGTCCTGTTCCATGCAGGATTCGTCCGCAGATCTTCGCCAGCCAGCCGGTACCCTCGCGGCAGGGGGTGCATTGTCCGCAGGACTCGTGGGCGTAGAAGCGCAGGATGTTGTAGAGCGCGTTGACCATGTTCGTCTTCTCGTCCATGACGATGACTCCGCCTGAGCCGAGCATGGTGTCCTTGGCGGCGAGCGATTCGTAGTCCATGCCCACATCGCACTCTTCGGCGGTCAGTATCTTGGCCGAGGTGCCGCCCGGGATGATGGCTTTCAGTTTGCGTTTCTTCCATACGCCACCGGCGTAGTCATTGACCAGGTCGAGGAGGTTGATCCCCATCGGCACCTCGTAGGTTCCCGGGCGCTCGACATGGCCGCTGACGCAGAGCAGCTTGGGGCCGGGTCCTTCGGGCGGCCCGATGCTCTTGAACCAGTCGACTCCCCGGTCGAAGATGTGGGTAACGCAGGAGAGGGTCTCGACGTTGTTGACCACGGTGGGGCAGCCGAAGAGTCCCTCGACCGCGGGGAAGGGCGGCTTGATCTTCGGCAGGCCGCGCTTGCCCTCGAGGGAGCTCAGGAGCCCGGTTTCCTCGCCGCAGATATAGGCCCCGGCGCCGCGGTGCATCGTCATGTCGAGCCGGAAGCCGGTGCCGAGGACGTTCTCACCGAGGATTCCCGCCTCGTAGGCTTCATCGATGGCTTTCTGCATGGTGAGGAAGGCGTCGTAGTATTCGCCCCGGATGTAGATGTAGCAGACATGGCTCTCGATGGCGTAGGCGGAGATGATGGAGCCCTCGATCAGCTGGTGGGGGTCGCGCTCCATGAGCACCCGGTCCTTGAAGGTGCCGGGCTCGCTCTCATCGGCGTTGACCACCAGGTACTTCGGCTTGTCGGTCTCCTTCGGGACGAACGACCATTTCACGCCGCAGGGGAAGCCTGCCCCGCCGCGTCCCCGGAGGGTGGACTCCTTGACGGCCTCGATGACCTCCCCGGGCTTCATCTCCTTGAGGACGCGCTCGGCCGCCTCGTAGCCGCCGTGCCCCCGGTAGAACTCGAGCGTCGCGGAGCCGTCCTCATCGACGTATTTCGTCAGGACCTTCTCGAATTTTTCCTGTTTGATTTCAGCCACGAAGGGTCTCCAGCAATTCGTCGAGATCCTCGACATCGAGATTCTCGTGGTACTTCTCATTGACCTGCATCACCGGGGCCGTGTCGCAGGAGCCCAGGCACTCGACCTTCTTCAGGGTGAAGAGTCCGTCCCCGGTGGTCTCGCCGGCCTTGATCCCCAGCTTCTCTTCGAGCCTGCGCTGGACCTTGTCGCAGCCCCTGAGCGCGCAGGGCAGGGTGCTGCAGACCTGCAGCAGGTATTTGCCATCACCTTCCCTGCGGTAGTGGGTATAGAAGGTCAGGACACCCCAGACGTAGCCGGGGGAGAGGTCGAGCGTATCGGCCACCAGCATCACCGAGGAGTCATCGATGTTGCCGAATTCCTCCTCGGCCAGCCTCAGCACAGGCAGGAGCGCCGCCTGCTTGTTCGGGTAGCGCCCCAGGAGCCATTCGATAAACTCGCGGGCCTTCTTTGAAAACAGCTTTATCTCGATCGGGGTGCCGCTCATCGGTCAAGCTCTCCCGCTATGACGTTCAGGGTGCCGAGCACGGCGATCGCGTCGCTGATCATCGAGCCCTCGATCAGTTGGGGGAGCACCGCGAAGTGAAAGATGGAGGGCGGTCGCACCCGCGTTTTATAGGAATTCATCTCTCCATCGGAGACCATGTAGTAGCCCAGCTCCCCGTTGGGGCTCTCGGTCGCCGAGTAGACCTCCCTTCCCCGCTCGGGCAGGATTCCGTGACCGAACATGATCTGCTTGAAGTGATGGATCAGGCTCTCGATATTCTGGTGGACCTCGTCCTTTTCAGGCAGGGAGATCTTCTTGTCTTCGCTCAGGATCGGCCCGTCGGGCAGGTCATCGAGGGCCTGGCAGATGATGTCGAGGCTCTGCTCGCACTCGGCGAGCCTCTGGACGAAGCGCGCGTAGCTGTCGCCGTCTTCCTGGGTGGGGATCTCGAAATCATAGCGCTCATAGCCGCTGTAGGGCATGGCCTTTCGAACATCGTAGGCGACTCCGCTGGCTCGCAGTATGGGACCCGTGATGCCCCAATTGACCGCATCTTCGCCGCGGATGACTCCTACCCCGCGCATGCGGTCCTCAAAGATGCGGTTGCCGAGTGTCATCGATCTCATCTCTTCGAGGAAACGCCTGAACTCCTCGACGAGGCTCTTCGCCATCTCCTCGAAGTCCTCGGGCAGGTCCCGGAAGACTCCGCCGATGCGGGTATAGCTGGTGGTCAGCCGGGTGCCGGTGACGGCCTCCATGAGATCGTAGACCTTCTCACGCCGTTCGAAGGCCCAGAGCATCAGGCTGAAGGCGCCGACGTCCATCCCCGCCAGGCCGTTGCAGACGATGTGGTCGGCGAGCCGCGAGAACTCGCTGAGGATGACCCTGATGACCTGCGCCCTGCGCGGCACCTCGACTCCAAGCAGCTGCTCGCAGGCGATGGCGTAGCCGACGTTGTTGTTCATGGCCGACATGTAGTTCATGCGGTCGGTGACCGTGACCCACTGCTGGTAGCTCATGTGCTCGGCGAGTTTTTCGAACCCGGTGTGCAGGAAGCCAATCTCGGTGTCGGCGGCGATGATCTTCTCGCCGCGCACCTTCAAGATCACGCGGAGCGTGCCGTGGGTGGCGGGATGCTGGGGGCCGAGATTGAGGGTCATCATGCGCCCGCCGAAATCGTCCTCGGTTTCATCCGTTATGAAGAACCTGGGTTCGGGATGCTCGCCGCGGTAGTCGGGATCTTCGGCCAGTCCTTTTCGAAGGAGGTCCGCGCCGAGGTGATCCGGAGGGTCTTGTTCCACAGGCTTGTCCGTGATCTCGCGCTCTTTGTTCATTCGCCGTCCCCCTCGCCGTTCCCGGGGCCTTCGGGGGCATCTTCCGCGGAGGCTCCGGCGGCCTGGCGGGAGACGGGGCCCGAGTCGAGGTATTGCGGGAACGCATCCCGTTCACCCCGGCCCCTGAGCGGATAGTCTTTTCTGAGCGGGAAGCCGGGGAAGTCTTCGGGCATCAGCAAGCGCCGCAGATCGGGATTTCCCTCGAAGCGAATCCCGTACATATCGTGCGCTTCACGCTCAGCCCACAGGGCCGATCCCCAGAGCTCGACGGCGCTCGGTACCTGGGCATCGTCCTCGGGCACCGGCGTTTTCAGGGTGAAGCGATGGTTGTGCGTGGTCGAATAGAGCTGGTAGACCGTCACGAAGCGCTCGCCGATGGCCGGGTCTTCAAAGTGGAGGTGGTCAATGGCGGTGACGTCCATCAGGAAGTCGAAGCTCAATTCGGGGTTCGATTTGAGAAAGCTGAGAACGTCCAGCAGCAGGTCGCGTCCCACGATCGCCAGCTGGGAGGAGCCCTCGCCGGGAGGCAGGTGTGCCGCGACCCCTTCCGCGAATCGTTTCGCGAGGCGCTCCGTGATCTGTTCCGGTGTCAGGGTTGTCCTCATTTCAGGCGGTCGTTCCAGCTCAGGAGCCTCCCGGCAGGGGGGGCTCGGTTGTTTCCCGTTCAGCGGACGCCGGTTTCTCGAGCTGCGCCGCGATTTCCATTTCTTCCTTTTCATCCCGCTCGCCTTCTTCGCCGATGATGGCCTGGATCTTCATCAGCGCATCGAGCAGCGACTCCGGCCTCGGGGGGCAGCCCGGTATATAGCAGTGAACCGGGAGGAATTGATCGACGCCCTGCACCAGGGTGTAGGTGTCGAACACTCCGCCGCTGGAGGCGCAGGCTCCCATCGAGATGACCCACTTGGGCTCGGGCATCTGTTCGTAGATCTTCAGCAGGACGGGCATCATCTTGATCGAGATCCTTCCCGAGACGATCATCAGGTCGGCCTGTCTCGGGGAGAAGCGGATCACCTCGGCGCCGAATCGAGCCATGTCGAAGCGTCCCGAGAGAGTCGCCATCATCTCGATCGCGCAGCACGCCGTGCCGAAGGGCATGGGCCACAGGGCGTTCTTGCGGGCCCAGCTCGCCAGGGAGTTGACCGAGGTCGTGATGATGTTGTCGCCGAGGAGCTTTTCTAATCCCAATCCAGGCCTCCCCGCCTCCAGGCGTAAATATAGCCGGTAAAGAGGATTCCGATGAAGACAAGCATCTCGGCGATGACGACCCAGCCCATGCTGCCGAGCAGCTCCTTGTAGGTCACCGCCCAGGGGATAAGGAAAACGGTCTCTATGTCGAAGAGGACAAAGAGGATCGCCACGAGGTAGAAGCGTATGGAGAAGCGCTGGCGGGCCTCCCCGAGCAGGGGGACGCCGCATTCGTAGGGGGAGCCCTTGCCGGGAATTTTCCTGCTTGGTCCCAGGATGGCCGGGAGTCCGAGCATGGCGGCGCCGGTGAGGATAACGATAACGGCGTAGATCGCCACGGGAAGATATTCCCCGAGGTAGCTCGATTGCTCTGCGATGATGTTCATCGGTTTATTCCATCAGTC
>JAKUSY010000173.1 GCA_022451445.1 Planctomycetota bacterium | reverse complement strand
CTCGCTTCTGCTGTCCCTGCTGCGCTCAGGCGATCACCGCCTGGTAGGGCGCTCGATCTATTCGGGTGTCCACGAGCTGGCCAATACGATAATGCCGCGTTTTGGTATCGAATCATCGCCGGTCGATCCCTCAGACCTCGAGGCGCTCTCCGCCGCGATCACCCCCGATACGAAGGCGCTCATCGTCGAGAGCCCCACCAACCCGACCCTGGAGATTTGTGACCTGGCAGAAGTCGCGAAAGTCTGCAGGGAGAGAAAGGTGCTCTCCATCATCGACAATACCTTCGCCACCCCGGTGAACCAGAACCCCATCGCCCTGGGCTTCGACGCCGTGGTACACGCCGCCACCAAGGCGATCGGCGGACACTCCGACGTCACCTCGGGAGTCATCTGCTCCTCTGAAAAAATCATCGCGGGCTGCTGGGGATTCCTGAAAATCCTGGGGGCCTCGCTGAGCCCCTTCGAGGCCTGGCTGCTGATCCGGGGCCTGAAGACCCTTGAGCTCAGGGTCCTGCGCCAGAATGAAAACGCCCTGCGACTTGCCCGCTTCCTCGAGGCCCGCGACGATGTAGAGAAGGTCCACTACCCGGGACTCGATTCTCACAAGGGGCATGAGCTGGCGGCTTCACAGATGTCGGGATTCGGCGGAATGCTCTCCTTCGAGCTTACCGGCGGCGCCGAGCGGGGAATGAGCTTCGCCAGGGAGCTCGGGGTTGTCCAGCTCGCCGTCAGCCTCGGAGGAGCCGAATCAATCCTCCAGCACCCCGCCTCGATGTCGCACGGCTCTCTTGGAACCCGGGAACTCGAGAAGGCGGGGATCGCCGGCGGGTTGTTCCGCCTCTCCGTCGGACTCGAAAACTCGGCTGATCTCCAGGCCGACCTCGAGCAGGCCCTCGACAGCTGCCCCGCGCGCTGACCGGGTTCCCGTGTACTCAGGTAGCGTCCCTGAAGAATGCCGCCGTCCGGGAAATTCCCTCCTCCAGCGTGACCCCGGGACTCCAATCGACCAGCCCTCTCAACCTGGAGTTGTCGAGAATCAGGCTCTGAACATCCCCGGGGCGCCACGGCGCGGCGCTCGCCTCGACATCCGAAGAACAGGCGGTCTTCAGCAGGGCGTAGATTTCGTTTGTCGTCGTACCCACGGCCGTAGAGCAGTTGAAGACAGGATCCGCCCGGCCCTCGAGCTCCGCCTCGAGCACGAGGGCGACCGCCCGGGCCACATCTTCGACAAAGATATAGTCTCTCTTTAATTCACCCCCTCCGAAAATTTCCGGCTTCCCGCCATCGAGCAGCAGCCTGGCGAAGATGGCAACCACCCCCGCCTCCCCTTGCGGGTCCTGCCGCGGACCGTAGACGTTCGCGAAGCGCAGGGCGGCCCACTCGAGGCCTGAATCCTGCTGAGCTGAGCGCAGGCAGTGCTCGACCGCGTATTTCGAGGCGCCATAGAAGGAGGCTGGCATACAACGCATATCCTCCTCGAGGATGTCCCCCTCCCCGATGCCATAGCAGGCGGCGGAAGAGGCGTAGATAACCCGGCGAACGCCGTGGCGCACGGCGGCGCGAATGACGTTCAGGGAACCGAGAACGTTGATACGCGCATCCATCTCGGGATCCTGCATCGAGACCGCCACCGACACCTGCGCGGCGAGATGAATGACATCGTGTGGACGAAAATCTTCGAAGGCCTTATCGACGGATTCGGTGATGTCGAGTTCGTAGAACCCGGCGGCGGCGGGTACCTGGGAGGCGCTGCCACCGGAGAGATTATCCAGGACCGCGACCTCGTGTCCGCGCCTGAGCAATTCCTCGCTGACATGAGAGCCAATAAAACCGGCGCCACCGGTAACCAGGACCTTCCGACCCATCCTCTCGCTCCGAAAGAAAGAAATGAAAACGCCGGAATTATAACCGCCCCGGGCTGCTCTTTCTGATGGGCTCTGAAGAAAATTCGCGGATGTCAGACCTGGCGTGGCGACCTCAGGGCGCTCCCCGGCTGACCTCGAAGCTCACAGCTGCCGCCCGTCCCCGGTCATCGACGCAGCGAACCCTGTGAAGCCCCGTGCTCAGGTCCCAGCCGATCTCATCGGCCGAGCCCGCCCCCACCAGCAGCTCATCGTCGATGAACCAGTACAGCTTCCGGGCATCCGCGGCGGCAACCGCGCTGAAATGAAGCCGCTGCCTGAAAGACTCTCCCGCAACCAGGTGGTAGCGGGAGCCATCGGCCGGGGAGACGATCTGCGGAGAGCGGTCTTTCCGGCCAGCGCCCCGGCATAACGGGTCGTGAGGAAGGCGTTCGCGGGCAGCCGATACGTTCCTCTCGAGCCAGCCGGCCAGCTCAGGCGGCCAGTCGACAACCGTCCTGCGCTCTATCGAGGCGGCCGTGGACTCGTTGAGGCAGCGGCCGCAGACCTCCACCCCACGAGTCGCGTCGACCAGGACCTCGCGGTGAACAGCGCAGGCCGCCATGCCCAGCGCTCTAAGCGGAAGCCTGGCCCGCCTCGTACTGCCGCAGTGAGCGCCAGGCCGTTGCCCGCTGAGGGAGCAGACATCCCTCTCCACCAGCTCCCGCGTCCGCGGCCAGCCGGGTGCAGTGCCCTCCGAGAGATCCATGCACAAGGGCAGGGCGAGCGGCAGGGCTGCCTGGCCTCCGATCAACCCGGGCCGCGAGCGTCCAGAGACATCGCCCATCCACACGCCGACAACCCAGGAAGAGCTGAAGGCAACGGTCCACGCATCGCGAAGCCCGAAGGAGGTGCCCGTCTTATAGCCCAGTCTCGGACCGCGATACTCCGCGGGCATCACCCCGGAACGGGAGAGATGATCCTCTGTCGAGAGCGCATCGAGAACCGTCGCCGCCGAGCCCGCGCTGAAGATCCGCCTGCGCTGCGCTCGGGGCGGGTCCTTGCCATCCAGGATGAAGGGGGGACGCCAGGTGCCCAGGCCCGGGAATACGGTATAGGCGCCGACCAGCTCGAGCAGGCTGACCTCACCGCCACCGAGGCAGAGCGTCATACCATAATCGCGTGGCCTGCGGTAGAGACCGTTGAAGCCCGCCTGGCGCAGGACATCGAGGTAGCGCCGGGTGCCGACACGCCCCTGGAGGCGAACGGCGGGAATGTTCATGGATCTCGCCAGGGCCTTCGACGCGGGAACGGGACCGTGGTAGCGACGGCTGTAATTCTGCGGAACATAGGCGGCGAAGGGCGAGGGGACATCGGGCAGGAAGGCCGCTGGAGAGGACTTCCTCAGGTCAAAGGCGAGAGCGTAAAGAAAAGGTTTCAGGGTCGAGCCCGATGACCTCCTTGCCAGGGCCGCGTTGTACTGGCCCCGGAGCCTGGAATCGAAGAACGCCGGAGAGCCGACCATGGCGCGCACCGCACCGCTGTCGACCTCGACCACGACGACCGCGAGGCCAAGACCGCTGAAACGGTCCTCATGCCGCCGAAGATAGTCATCGAGGTGGGCACGGACCGTTACCTGGACGCCGGAATCAAGAACCGTACGGATCCTGCCCGGAGCTCTGCCGAGCGCCCTTGCCCTGTAGCGGGCAAGATCTGAAAAATGAGGCGCCTCAAAGGGCCAGGCGTGAAGCTTCACCTGCGGACGCGAACGAATCGCGTCCCCGAACCTGGCCTTGTCGATCATTCCTTCGCGGAGCATCGCCTCCAGCACCACCTGGCGCCGGGCGAGGGCGCGCTCGTAGTGGCGGTCCGGACGCAGACGCGAGGGGCCCTGCGGAAGCCCTGCCAGCAGGGCGGCCTCTCCAAGGCTGAGATCCGCAGCGGACTTGCCCAGGTAGCGCCGCGCGGCGGCCTCGACGCCCCGGAGGTTCCCTCCATAGGGAGCCAGGTTGAGATAGGCGGCGAGGATGGCATCCTTGTCCAGGCGGGCAGCTATCTGCAGGGCGTAGAAGGCCTCGATGATCTTGGAGCCGATCGTCCGCGGACGCTGGTCCAGGATTCGAACCAGCTGCATCGTGAGCGTCGAGGCGCCGCTGTGAACCCGCATACGTACCAGGTTCTGCCAGGCGGCGCGTGCCACCGCCGGGAAATCAACCCCGTGATGGCTGTGGAAATTTCGATCCTCGACGGCGATCGTCGCCAGCTCGAGCCAATCGGAAATCTCATCGAGCTCGTTTACGAAGCGGAACTCATCATCCCCGCTTCGGTAGGCTCGAAGCCACGTTCCATCCGAAGCGGTAACCCACGAGGAGGCCGGATAGGATTCAAGGCGGCTGACGTCGAAGGGAAAGAGGAAACAGAGAGCGGGAAGCAGAATCGCCGCGGCGGCAAGCCCCCACAGTCCGGTCGCCAGGAGCTTGCGCGCTCCCGGCAGACGGAACCAGCGGGTCCGGCGTGGACGATCCCATGTATTCATCTCACTATTTCCCGGCTCCTCCCACGATCAACCTCCCGGCACCGTTGCGGCTGAAGACGCCCTCGTCGTACATGCTCTCGGCGGCGATGACCGGCACCCTGAAATCTCCCCGGGTCACGGCACGGGCGGCGTAGCGGTAGACACTGCTACCCGGGTCCAGGCTCGGGATATAGAGAATCACCCGGTCATCGCGAATGTCCATGTGAGCGACCTTGAGCGACCTGGCTCCCTTGGCCTTCTCCCCGGCCTTCTTGCCCGCCTTCTCCGATAAGGCCAGCCGTGGATTCTCGACCTCGAGGCCGGCGGGAAGCAGGTCTGTGATGACCAGGTTATAGAGCTTTCTCGCTCCCCTCAGGCTCACCTCCACCTGGACGACATCCCCATGGGAAACGGTTCCATCGAAAATCTCGTTGCCATCACCATCGAAGTACCGGCGGCGAACCGCGAGGCCCGAATCGACCTCCTCCACCTCGCCATCGCTCGGCACCCCTTCCTCGACCAGGAACCAGTACAGGGTCCCATCACCCTCGAGGCTGACGTTGATCGACTGGCCGGAATAGTCGCCCTCGATAACCTTGTTTTCGCCCGCCTCGAGGACAAAGGGGTCCACCTCGGCAACCCGGATGGTGGCGGTATAATTGGAGCCGGCGGCGAGGCTCTGCTGGGCGTATTTGCCAAGCGCCAGGAGCGCGTAGGCATTCTCCTGGGTGTTTCCCCAGCGGCCCCTGACCTTGTAGCCATGCAGGCGGGTCACGAGCGCCGCCACCTGCGGGCTCGTCGGATCAACGTCAAGAAGAGTCGAGAGCATCAGGGCGGCCTCCCGCGCGGGAGACCTCAAGGCTCCCTCGGTCTGCCGGTCATCGGTCGGCTCCGGAAGGATCTCTCCAAGAACAATCCGGGCCTTCTGCTCCTGGCCAAGAGCCGAGAGCGCGGCTCCCAACAGGAACCGGCCCTCTGACGAGAGGCTCCGCTCCCCGGCAGAAGTTTCTTTTTCATCACTTTCCAGCAGGAAAGAAATTCTTCCCTCGAGACCCTCCTCCCTGCCCGCCAAGGCCAGGACATAGACAGCGTAGGCTGACTCCATCCGCGACGCCCCGCGGGAATCTTTCCTGGCCGCGAGATAGTCGAGCACCTGCTCCAGCTCCTGCTCGGGAACATCGATACCGGCCTTCTGCGCCTCGACCAGGAAGTGCGCCGCGTAGACGGTCCCCCAATGCCAGGGACGCCCGTAACCGGGCCACATTGAGAACCAGCCCTCCAGGCTCAGCATGGACAGCAGGCGCTGGATGCCTTGCTGCACATACATGTCAATCTCCGCCCCACGCTGGCTGATGGATGGCCGCCCCCCCCCGTACTGGATATCAAGCAGCTCTCCGAGATCTTTCAGGTAGAGCAGTGGAAAAACCTTGGAGGTGGTCTGCTCGAGACAGCCATGGGGATAACGGATGAGATAATGCAGCGAACCGAGCAGATCGATGTCCGGCATCGGAGAGAAGCAGAGCCTGTGGCGAGCCGTGCCGGCCACGGCAAGGTCTCCGAGCTTCAGCTCAAGCGGGGATGCCGCCGTGACGGTACCGGAGCTGACCTTGACGGTCAGCGGGGCCGCCGGCCGCACCGGCAATTCCACCCTCACCTCGGTTTTTTCCTTCCCGAGGGTCGCCCGGATCCTCACCTGGGCGACCCCTATGCTGTCGAGCGCCCTGACTCCCTGGTACAGCCGCCGGGAGCCGCCGTTTTCGAGACCGATCTGGCGGGTATGGGGCGAGGCGAAGGCCAGGTCGGTGACCGCCTTCGTCGAGGGCTCGAGGGGCCCGATGAAATCCCAGTCGATCTCCGCTATGCCCCGGGCGCCGGTCCCGTTGAATACGTCGATCGCCGAGACGAAGCGATCACCGGGAGCCGCGAAACGAGGCAAGCCCAATTCGAGATGCAGCGGCGAGCGGACCTTGATGTAGTTCTCGGCCGAGCCGAAATGGGTCCCCGAATGAGCGATCGCCATGATACGCAGCTCACCGGAAAAATCAGGCAGGTCGAAGGTCGCCAGGACCCGGCCCTGCGAATCAGTGGGAAACGTCCCCAGCCAGAGAGCCGTGCATTGAAAGCGCTTCCCCTTGACCGGGCTCAGGCGGCTGCCATGACCCCTCATCTCATCCGAGCCGCCGCCGGGTTTGGCTGGCTTCGTATCGAGACCGGCCTCTGGAAGCAGGCTGCTGTAGAGATCCGAGTGGGCGACCGCGTGGGCCCGCTGACGGCCATAGAAGAAGCTCCAGGGGTCCGGTGTCGCGTGGCCGGTCCACGACAGGATGCCCTCATCGACCAGGGCCAGGCTGACCTGCGCTTCGAGCGGCT
>JAKUSY010000172.1 GCA_022451445.1 Planctomycetota bacterium | reverse complement strand
TCATCGAGACGCTCAATCTGCGCCGTCCTATCTACCTTGATACGGCCAGGTACGGCCACTTCGGCCGCCCGGATCTCTCGTGGGAGCAGACCGGAAAGGTCGATGACCTCAGGTGGCGTTCGGGCTCATTGCTCGCAGGCGTAGGAGCGTACGCAGCCGAGCGTGCTGTCCGGATCGGTGCCGCATTCCTCGTAGGGAGAGTAGGGTGGCGGGCCGTTGCCGAAGAGGAAGTTCAGCATGAAGATGCCATCGCTGATGTCGAGACGGTTGTCGGCATTGACATCGGCGGCCGCCGTGCATTCAGGCGGGGCGAAGCCCCTGAAGAGGTAGTTGAAGATGCTGATGGCATCGGAGAGATCGGAGCGGGCATCGCTGTTGATGAAGCCTCTTCGGAAGCTGCCTTCGGGAGGCGGGCAGCTCGGCGGCAGCGCGTAGAGGCCGGTCTCCTCGGCGTTGTTTTCATTTCCGCAGCTGACCGGCACATCGAGCAGCCCGCCGGAGTAGTAGCCGTTTTTCTCGTACTCGAGGGAGTAGTCCCCCGGGGGAAGATCTACCAGGACGAAGTTGCCGTTGGCCGAGGAGGTCGCGTTGATTCCTTCCGGGATGGTGACCACCCGCACGCCGCCGAGTCCGGCGCCGGTGAGCGCGTCGACGACCCGGCCGCGCAGGGTGCCGGTGCAGAAGTAGATCTTGCCGTGCTCTCTTACCGGGGTGATGCTGCTGGAGCCGACGATAAAGGTCGTATTCAGGGAGCCCGGCTGCTCGAGCTCCTCGAGGAGCAGGTCGAGCTTCTCGGTGTCGGCGCAGTCGATCGCGTTGCTCTTCAGACGGAAGGTGTAGCGCATGAGCTCCTGGGTGGGCGGCGAGTCCGTCGAGGGCAGCAGGTTCTGTCCGAGGAAGGGCGGCACCCGGTCAAAAATGACGCCGGTACGTGAGCGGCAGTCCATGGGTCCCGGGAGCGTGTCGATGTCGGTCTGGAAGAGCTCGACCTGGTTTCCCAGCGAGGCGATGACATTCATTCCCAGGAGCGCGTCGTCGGGGTCGAGCTCGAGGGTCTCGCAGTCGAAGGATATGCCGATCGAGAAGCCATCGAGCGGATCCGGATGGCTGGCCAGCGCGCGGATGACCATCTGGGGGGTGGCGCCGCAGAAGGCCCTCCGCCGGTCGAGGGCCAGCACGTTCTCGCCCTTGACGAAGAAGGTTCCATTTCTGAGCTCCGGCCGGATGCTGCGGCCCGCGTTGCTGAAGCGATTGTAGACGGCGGGAGCGCCGATCCCGTCAACGAGCCTGACGGGATAGTGGCCGCCCGCGGCCCCGGGAAGAACCCGGAAGCTGAGGCGGGCCACGATTCTCGGAGAATCCTGCGGCGAGAGGGGCTCGAGGTAGTTTTCACCCGTGGGGGCCTCGAATTCGATGATCACCGCGAGGTGGGCGATCCCCAGCTCGTTGTCGATTCGCGGGGCCACGAATTCAGGCTCGAGCTCCACGAGGTGGGTCCCGCAGATGCCGATATCGGTCATCTGGAGTACACCCGAAGGATAGGCCAGCGCCAGGCTGTAGCCGTGGATCGGCTCATCGTTGGTAGCCGTGATGGTCATATGGACCCGGTCGTCCCCGGGCTTGGCTGAGGCGTAGCCGACCTGCAGAACGTTCGCCGCCGCGAGCTCTTCACAGAAGGCTCCCGGAAGGAACATCGCGATGAGCAGCGCGAGGCGCCGCAGGCTGCCGGTGGTTTTCTTTTCGCTCATGAGGGTCTCCTCTTCACTCCTGGCAGCCCAGGTTGTCCCGGAAGGTGGGGTCGTTACCCGCCCCGGGGAAAGGCTCCGGAGGCGGCGGGCTGTTGGCGATAAACAGGTAGAACAGCAGGTAGACAGGATCGGAAATGTCGAGGATCCCATCGTCATTGCTGTCGGCCGCATCCATGCAGGTGGGCGGCGTTCCGCCAAGGAACAGGTAGCGGGCTATGGATACCGCATCGCTCAGGTCGACCTCCGAGTTCCGGTCGAAATCGCCCCTGATGAAATCGGGGCCGAAAGGAAACAGCAGGGTGCGGAAGATCGTGCCGTTGCCCGGAAGGCAGATCAGCAGGGTGTTCTCTGAAATCTGGATGCCGCCGACGTGGCCGTCCTGGTCGTAGCCGCCGCCGACGGCCTCGAGGCTGATCTCGAAGCTGGGAGCGGTCAGGGGGCAGGTCCCGGGAGGCCCGTCGCTGTAGAGCTCACGCACGACACCATCTTCGAATCCCGTAAGGAAGGTGTCGCGGAGGGGATCGTAGGAGACCCCGGAGCCGATGGAGACGTCTATGAAGAGGCTGGGCGGCGAGCAGGAGCGGGCCAGATTTCCATTGGTCCTGAAAATGTAGATTTCCTTACTTTCCCTCTCCGTTACCACGAAGCGCTGCAGGGAGGGGGTGTCGGATGGAATATAGGTCAGCCCGCCGATTCTCGGATTCTCCACCTCGTCGGGAAAACGCAGGTTGATGGTCGTTCCAGATTCCGGGGCGGCGAGGCTCGCCAGGCGAAGCCGGTTGTCGCTGGTATTGGCTATCGCGATGAAGTTCTCGAAGAGCTGGGGAGGAAAGCCGAGCTGGATTGCCGGGACGAAGGCGATCCCCCCGGGATTGCTCCAGGGGCTCGGGAAGTCGTCTTCTCCCGCATCGCTGAGGTCGGCATCGAGGATGGAGACAGTCCCCGCGGAGTCATCGGTCACGTAGATTTTTTCCGTACCGGGGACGAGAGCCAGGTCATAGCAGCCACCCGTGGGGGCTGCCGTCCAGTTGATGACCCCGCCGGGACCCGCGACGGTCATGCATTCGCAGCCGACCGGGCCGAAGGCGCCGTTCTCGGCCGCCCGCAGGGCGTAGGTCGAGGGGCCGTTGATCGGTGTTGAGTCGACGTAGCTGGTGGTGTCACCTTCGACGTTGGCAAGGGCGACGCCGTTGCGAACGATCTGGATGGCGCCCTGGTAGGCGCCTTCGGATCCGGGGCCGTTGTTGACCCAATTGAGCACGACCTGGCTGGTAACCGTCAGGCCGCAGGACAACTGGTTGGGAGGGATGACTCGAGGTATTACCTGCTCGATCTGGTAGATTCGTCCGGAGCCGCCTATGACGGCGAACCGGTTCTGGCCGGCTCCAACGAGATAGGAGGTGATGCCCCGGAGGTCAGTCTCGGGGATCTGGCCGAGAGGGATCTCGATCCCGGTGCGGTAGGCGCTCAGCCTGTCATCGATCAGGACTCCTTCTGTCGTCAGCTGGAGTATCTTCGAGGCCCCCTGGTCGAGGATGCTTCCGTAGGAGACATAGAGCAGGAGGGCCTCGCTGTCGAAGGACAATCCCTGGCCGCGGATCAGGGTCTCGTCGCTGATTTTTCCCGGCAGCAGGAACGAGCGGCTGATGTTTCCATCGAAGCCGACGCGGAGCACCAGGTCCCTGGCGATGTCGAGGGTCCAGAATTGGCCCGATACGATATCGAAGCTCAGGCCGAAGAGGCTGGCTCCTTCTTCACCCTCTAGGTCTATGGAAAAGTCGAAAACGGGGTTTGCGTTTCCATTCTCGTCGACAGCCCGCACCTCGTAGCGCTGCTCGCCCCGGAGGCCGGTCAGCGAGAGGACGAAGAGATTTCCCGTGGGGTCGTGAAAGGCGATGCCGCGATTGAGCGACATATTGCTCTCGGCGATGCTGCCGTTGGGATGAGGGTTCTCAGCCGTTCCAAGCACGGTGTTGAGATCGTGGCTGAGATGATAGATGAGATGGTTCTCAACCGAGCTGCCGTTGGCGCCCAGGACCCAGAAGGTTCCATCTCGGGAATCTTCCGCCATGTCGATGAGCTCCCGGTTGGCGGAGTCCAGAGTGTCGCTGACGCCGAGGAGGTCTCCATTGGCCGCCTCCGCTCTGTCGGCCGCCAGGCAGAGCGAGACCAGGAGGATCCAGAGACAGGCTGCGAGCCTGGCGGGACCGGTCATCCTGGAGGTTTCATTCGACATCGGAAAACAACCTTCATTTACCGCGAAGGATCTCGAGGGTGTCCCTTGCGGAAATGTGTAAAACTGCTTCAGCAGGAAAGAACAGGCGCTAGTGGACAAAGGTGTACGAAATAAACCACCAACCCGTGAAAATCCCGGCCTGGGAACTCACGCCCCCGAACCGAACAGGCAGTACCGAACAGGCAGTACCGAACAGGCAGAATCCGTTCTCAGTCGCATTGTCGGTCGAACAGACGGATCAAGAGAGCCTCTGACAGGCCGCCCAACCGCCGATTCGAGAGTCAAACCCAAAGATTTGAACTTCGATAACCTAATTATAGGCTTCTGTAAGGTTTGGACTACCCGTATTTTCTTTCGACGATTTCGGGGCCGCTATTTTTCTCCCTTTCTAGCTTTGGCATTTAGGGTTAGACTTCGCGCCGATGAGCTTCAGGAGACCTCAATGCCGCGAGGGAGACAGGTAAAATGAGCGAAAAAAACCCGAACATAGTGGCGATTCGAGCTTTACCGGAACATGTGGGAGAGGAGGTCCGCATCGCCGGATGGCTCTTCAACAGGCGCTCCAAGGGGAAGATTCACTTCCTGCAGTTTCGTGACGGCAGCGGCAGAGTCCAGGCGATCATGGGCAAGGGCGACGTCAGCGAGGAGCTTTTTGAGCGCTGCGCTCATCTTCCCTACGAATCCTCCGTCATCGTCACCGGTACGGTTTCGGCTGATGAGAGAGCGCCGAGCGGGGTCGAGCTGAAGGCCTCGAACCTGGATGTTCTGCAGGAGCCAACGAGCGAGTATCCCATCTCGAAGACCTCTGATATCGGCCCGGATTTTCTTCTTCGTCACCGCCATCTATGGCTGCGTCAGAGCAAGCAGCACGCCATCCTCCGGGTTCGCGACGCGGTGATCACGGCGATCCGTAATTTCTTCGGTGAGCGGGATTTTGTCTGTGTCGACGCCCCGATCTTTACGCCCAATGCCTGCGAGGGGACGACCAATCTCTTCGAGGTCGAATATTTTGATGAGAAGGCCTACCTGACCCAGAGCGGCCAGCTCTATATGGAGGCCGCCGCGATGGCCTTCGGCAAGGCCTATTGCTTCGGGCCGACCTTCCGGGCCGAGAAGTCCAAGACGCGCCGCCATCTCACCGAGTTCTGGATGGTTGAGCCGGAGGTGGCCTTCGCCGACCTCGATGACATCATGGACCTGGCGGAAGATTTCGTCTCCTCGATCATTCAATACGTTCTCGAGCACCGCCGCGCTGAGCTTGACGTGCTGGAGCGTGACACCTCCCTGCTGGAGAGGGTAGCGGCTCCTTTTCCGCGCATCTCCTACTCCGAGGCGGTTTCCATCCTGAACGAAAAAGGGATCGAGTTCGAGGAGGGAGGTGACTTCGGAGCCCCGGATGAGACAGCCCTCTCCGAACATTTCGAGAGTCCCGTGCTGGTGCACCGCTACCCCTCGGCGGTGAAGGCCTTCTACATGAAGAGGGATCCGGAAGATGAAAATTACGCGCTCTGCGTCGATATGCTGGCCCCCGAGGGGGCCGGGGAGATCATCGGCGGCGGGCAGCGCGAAGATGACCTGCAGGTCCTCGAGGCGGGAATCGACAAGCATGGATTGCCCCGCGAGGCCTTTGAGTGGTATATGGATCTGCGGCGTTACGGTACGGTTCCGCACGCGGGCTTCGGCCTCGGTATCGAGAGAACGGTGGCCTGGATCTGCGGCACCGAGCATGTACGCGAGTGCATTCCTTTTCCCAGGATGCTCTACAGGATCTATCCCTGATTATCCCGGACAGGATTCTGTTCTCGAGCACGGTGGAGCTGGTTTCCCATGAAGATCGGTATTTTTGGAGGCACCTTCAATCCGGTTCATCTCGGACACCTCGCCGCCTGCGAGGCCGTGCGCGGCACGCGCGGTCTCGACCGGGTGCTGCTGGTGCCCTCTGGCTCTCCTCCGCACAAGCAGGCCGAAGAGGGGCTGATTCCAGGTGTCCAGAGGCTGGAGATGGTCCGGATCGCGGTTGAGGGAATGGATTTCCTGGTGCCGAGCGCGGTCGAGGTCGAGCGTCCGGGGCCGAGCTATATGGTCGACACCCTGGGAATCCTCCAGGAGCGGCATCCGGGGGATGAGCTCTTCCTGATCGTGGGTGGAGACACGGTGGGCGAGCTGACGACCTGGTACAGCTGGCGGCGGCTCTTCGAGCTCTCCCGGATCGTCGCGGTCAACCGGCCGGGTTTCAGCCCGGGTTTTGATGCCGCCGGCTTTCCAGGCATCAGCGAGGAAATCCTCCGGCAATGCGCCGCCGACACGGTCGAGATGGAGGAGGTGGATATTTCCAGCACCAGGATTCGCCAGGCTGCGGCCGAGGGAGAGGACATTTCCATATGGGTGCCGGGGGGAGTCAGCGAGTATATCCGGACGCACGGGACATATCCCGCCTGATCGACACAACCCTTTTAATTAAAAGATGTTGTGAGGGGCCGTGGCAGGGTAATAAGCTTGAAACATCAGGGGGGCTGGTTAAGCTTGCCGCTTTGGATCTCTCCGCGGCGTAGCTCTTTTTTCAGAAGTGTGTTGTCATGCCAAGCGTGGTCGGAATTCCTCGTGAAATCAAGGAGGATGAAGGGCGAATCGCCATCGCTCCGGCGGGAGTGCACGTACTCGATCAGGCCGGCCAGCAGGTCCTGATAGAGTCCGGCGCGGGACTCGGCAGCGGCATCACCGACGAGGAATTCAACGAGGCCGGGGCGG
>JAKUSY010000171.1:3497-6784 GCA_022451445.1 Planctomycetota bacterium | reverse complement strand
GCTACCTATACTACGCCGCGGTGCGGACGGTTCTGTTCGGGGCGGGCTTGGGTTCCGGCCCCATGGGCGGCCCGTACACCTATGATGTACCCTCGATGATCTTCAAAACGGTAAAAGAGGTTTCCACCATACGTGCTTTCCTATTCCACCTAGGCGCCGTTCTTCTCTTCCTGTTCACCTCCGGCGGGATCGTCAGGGCGGAGGAAGAAAAAAAAGAGCCTGCGAAAGCAGCTCCCGTCAAGGTCCGCTACCGCCCGCCGGAGATCATGCTCGTCACATCCGTCGCCTGGCCGGCGTCCGAGGAGCATCGAGAGACCATGGCCAAGTTCCTTGTCGAGAAGGGCATCAACTGCGTCGAGGCCGCCACCGATGTACTCGATGTCTGCCGCAGGAACGGCCTCTACGTGCGTGTTGGGGCACGAAATGGAGATCTCGGAAACTTGCTGCAGGAGATTAAAGACCTCAGGCTCAAGGATGACCCGGCCGTCTTCGGCTATTTCATATCCGACCGCCGAAGAAGCAGCGCCTTCGCCACCTGGGCGCGCTGGGTACAGCTCTTCGAAGAGAGAGACCCGAACCACCCGGCCATCTTCATCAACCGTGCCCTGTGGAACGAGTACGGACAGTTCGCCGAGGTGGTGAAGCCCATGATCCTCGACTTCTACCATTACCATTGGGACGGCAAGAGAAAACCCGACCGCTACCACTTCTACCTGCACCTGTTCCGCGATGTGGCGAAAAAGCACGGCATCCCGGTGATGCGCTGCGTGGGAACGGGAGTCTCGCCGCCGCAGCTGCTGCAGACGATGTACGTCAGCCTCGCCTACGGCGTGCAGGCCTTCCACTTCTGGGTACCCTGGCATGTCGGGCACCAGAAGGATGAAAAGGGGCCCATCCTCAAGGATGGAAAGCTCGTGCCGACCATCACCCCCTGGGGCGAGACCATCGGCCAGTTCGGAAAAGACATGCGGGCCATGGGGCCCACCCTGCTCAAATCGACGTCTATGGCCACCTACTATACCGAGCCGTTTCCCCAGTACATCGGCAAGAAGATCCCCGAGAAGCTCTGGTTCTCGGCGACCGGCGGCTACCTGGTCATCGGACACTTCCAGGACAAGGAAAAAGAGGATTACCTGCTCGTGGTAAACAGCCACGTCGGACAGGATCAGAAGGCCGAGCTTACCTTCAAGGCCCCGGCCTCAGGTGCGAAGTGGATGGACAAGAAGACCGGTAAATGGAAGCAGGCGCCCGGAAAGACCCATGCCACGCGCCTGACGATCACGCCGGGCAGCGGTGAGCTGCTTTGGGTTCAGAAGAAAAAAACTCCCTGAGACGGCCGGTGGGGGGATCAACCCGGGAAATAATCCTGGATCGCCCGCACCCCGTATTCGGAGGTCTTGAGCGCCCGGATTCCGCCAACCGCCGCCCGGGCCGCCGCGATGGTGGTGATGCAGGGGATGTTCAGCGAGATGGTGTTCTCCCTGATGGATGCCTCATCGAGCTTGCCACCCCGGCCCGTGGGCGTGTTGATCACCAGCTTGACCTTGTCCTCGCTCATATAGTCGAGGACGTTGGGATGCTCCCCGGTCTGGATCTTGGGAAGCTCGACGACGCCCTCGAGCCCGGCGACATCGAGCGCCTTCTTCGTTCCGGGTGTCGCCAGGAGCTCGAAGCCGAGCTCCTGGAGGTCCCTGGCTATCGTGGCGATGTACTTCTTGTCCCGGTCGGTGACGCTGAGGAACACCATGCCATCGAGCGGGAGATCCTGGTTGGCAGACATATGCGCCTTGGCGAAGCTCATCCCGAAGCTGTCATCGATCCCCATGGCCTCGCCGGTCGATTTCATCTCGGGCCCGAGAATGATGTCGGAGCCCGGGAAACGATCGAAAGGAAACACTGACTTCTTGACCGCGATATGCCGGATCTGGACCTCTCTCTCAAAGCCAAGCTCGGAGAGCTTCTGTCCGACCATGACCTTGGCGGCCAGCTTGGCAAGGGGAACCCCTATCGTCTTCGAGACGAAGGGGATGGTCCGCGATGCCCTGGGGTTCACCTCGATGATGTAGACCTGGTCGCCCTTGACCGCGTACTGGCAGTTCATCAGTCCACGCACCTTGAGGGCCTTGCCGAGCTTCCTGGTTATCTTGCGGATCTCCTGGAGGATCTGCTCGCTCAGCGAATAAGGAGGAAGGGTGCAGCTCGAATCCCCGGAATGAACACCGCACTCCTCGATATGTTCGAGGATTCCGCCAATCACGACCTGCTCTCCATCGCAGATGGAATCGACATCCACCTCGATCGCCTCATCGAGGAATTTGTCCACCAGGATCGGGAACCCGGGGTTCACATCGAGGGCGAAGCTCATGTATTTTTCGAGCTGCTGATCATCCCAGACGATCTCCATCGCCCTTCCGCCAAGCACGAAGGACGGCCTCACGAGAACCGGGTAGCCTATCTTGTTGGCGCTCTCGCGAGCTTCCTCATAGGACAGGGCGATACCGTTGGGCGGCTGGCGAAGACCGAGCTCCGTGAGGAGCTTCTGGAACAGGTCGCGGTCCTCGGCCAGGGCGATCGCCTCGGGGGTGGTCCCGAATATCGGGACCCCGGCATTCTGCAGTCCCTCGGCCAGGTTGAGCGGCGTCTGTCCCCCGAGCTGCAGGATGACCCCATCCGGACGCTCCTTGTCGTAGATGTTCAGAACATTCTCGAGGGTGAGCGGCTCAAAGTAGAGCTTGTCCGAGGTGTCGTAATCGGTAGAGACGGTCTCCGGGTTGGAGTTGACCATGATGGTCTCCCACCCGTCTTCCCGGAGCGAAAAGGCGGCATGGACACAGCAATAATCGAACTCGATCCCCTGCCCGATCCTGTTCGGCCCGCCGCCGAGGATCATCGCCTTGCGCTTGTCGCTCACCCGGCACTCATCCTCGGATTCGTAGGTCGAATAATAATAGGGGGTAGAGGCCTCGAACTCCGCGGCGCAGGTGTCGACCAGCTTGAAGGTGGCCTCCACCCCGGCCGCCTTGCGCGCATCGCGCACCGTCATCTCGTCGGTCTTCCAGCAGGTGGCCAGCTGGACATCGGAATAGCCCAGCCTCTTGGCCTCCATGAGGGCATCGACACCGGCCACCTCCAGGCTCTCGCAGGCGGCCAGCCGGTCTTCGCTCTCAGACAGCTCCAGCAGGTTATCGAGGAACCACGGATCGATCCCGGTGAGTTCATAAATCTCCTCGACCCCTATCCCTCTCTTGAGCCCCTCGTAGATACTCACCAGCCTCCTGCCGTTGGGA
>JAKUSY010000171.1:1494-3442 GCA_022451445.1 Planctomycetota bacterium | reverse complement strand
CGAGCTCCAGGTCTTCGAGCCTGGAGGGCCCCATCCCGAGCCCCAGCAGCTTTTCCTCCATGGACCGGAGGGCTTTCTGAAGAGACTCCTTGAAGGTCCGGCCGATGGCCATGACCTCACCCACCGACTTCATCCTGGTCGTCAGGGTGGGATCGGTGTCCGGGAACTTGGCGAAATCAAAGCGCGGGATCTTGACCACGCAATAATCGATCGACGGCTCAAAGCAGGCCGGCGTTTTCTCCGTAATGTCGTTAGAGATCTCATCGAGGGTATAGCCCATGGCAAGCTTGGTGGCGATCTTGGCGATCGGGAAGCCCGTTGCCTTGGACGCCAGCGCTGAGCTGCGCGAGACCCTGGGGTTCATTTCGATAACCACCATTCTCCCCGTCTCGGGGTGGGTGGCAAACTGGATATTCGAGCCCCCGGTCTCGACCCCGATCTCACGAATAACGGTGATCGCGGCATTGCGCATCACCTGGTATTCCTTGTCGGTGAGGGTCTGGGCCGGGGCGACCGTGATGCTGTCGCCCGTATGCACGCCCATCGCATCAAAGTTCTCGATCGAACAGATAACGACGACGTTGTCATTATTGTCCCTCATCAGCTCAAGCTCGAACTCCTTCCAGCCCTCGATCGACTCCTCGAGGAGTACCGTGCTGATAGGGCTGGCACGCAGACCGCCCTCCACCATCTCGCAGAACTGCTCCTCATCGTAGGAGATGCCGCCCCCCTTGCCGCCGAGGGTGTAGCTGGGCCGAATGACCATGGGCAGCCCGAGATCTTCGCGCGCCGCATGGGCCTCCTCCATGGTGCCGACAACGTGGCTGCGAGGCACCTCGAGCCCGCATTTTTCCATCGCGCTCTTGAAGGACTCACGGTTCTCGGCCTTCTGGATGACCTCGTACGTCGCCCCAAGGAGCTTCACGTTGTGCTTCTGCAGCACCCCCGCCTCCCAGAGGTCACTGGCCAGGTTCAGCCCCGTCTGCCCTCCCAGGGTCGGAAGAATGGCGTCGGGCTTTTCCTTTTCTATGATCCGCTCAACGGTCTGAACGTTCAGCGGTTCGATATAGGTACGATCACTGAATTCCGGATCCGTCATGATGGTCGCCGGATTCGAGTTGACGAGGATCACTCGATAACCATCATCCCTGAGGGCCTTGCAGGCCTGGGTGCCCGAGTAATCAAACTCACAAGCCTGGCCAATTACGATGGGCCCGGATCCTATGAGCAATACGCTCTCAAGATCGTCGCGGCGTGGCATGGATTCTTGGAAGTGAAAAGTAGGGGAACTGCTTCAGCAGGAAACCGATTCACCTGCTCTGCAAAATTTTCGGACCTTAACATTTTGTAAGAAGGTACGCAACACCTTGAAGGGACTTTGCTTCCCATGTAAGCTCCCTTCTTCAAGAAAACAGCATCCGCAGCGTCGCCTGATTGAAGACCTCCCGGATCGAGGCAAGGCCGATCTCAGCACCTCTACCGCGGGCCGACGAAAGAAAAACAATGAGCGCTGAATATAGCGAGTTGATAACCAGGCTGGAGGACTTCAAGGAGCGCCTTGGCATCCTCTGTGAAGCTGTCGAGGTGGAAAAAGGCCTCGAACAGATTGCCGAGCTCGAGGGGCGCATGGCGAATCCCGACTTCTGGAATAATAACGAGAAAGCCCAGAGGGTCATAAGAGAGCTCAAGGCTCTGCGCAGCGTCGTCGTACCCCTGAGAGATCTCTCGCAGAATTCCGAGGATCTCCTCGAGCTGGCGAAGCTCGCCCAGGAGGAGGGTGATGACGACTCCCTCGCGGACCTCAACAGGGAATGCGAATCTATCGCAGGAGAGATCGACGAGGTGGAGTTGAGGACAACCCTCAATGGCAAGCATGATTCCTACGATGCCTTCATGTCGATTCACGCCGGCGCAGGCGGTGCCGAGAGCTGCGGCTGGGGCTCGAGAC
>JAKUSY010000171.1:0-1484 GCA_022451445.1 Planctomycetota bacterium | reverse complement strand
GAAGCAGGGATTCAAGGTCAGCCTCGTGGATCGGCTGGAAGGTGAAGAGGCCGGAATCAAGAGCGTCACCTACAACGTAAAGGGCGACATGGCCTACGGCTATCTACGCTCCGAGATGGGGGTCCACCGCCTGGTGAGGAAATCCCCCTTCGATGCCCGTAACCGCCGGCACACCTCCTTCGCGGCAGTCAATATCATTCCGGAAATGCCGGATGCGGACAAGGAGATAGAGCTCCAGGAGTCCGATCTGCGAATCGACACCTACAGGGCTGGCGGAGCTGGCGGACAGCATGTAAACGTCACGGACTCGGCGGTTCGCATCACCCACGTTCCCACCGGAATCGTCGTCCAATGCCAGAATGAGCGCTCCCAGCATGCCAACAGGGCCACCGCCATGAAGGTCCTCAAGTCACGCATCATCCTCCTCGAGGAGAGCAAGCGTGAGGAGGAGCTGCAGGAAATGTACGGAGAAAAAGGCGAGATCGCCTTCGGCAGCCAGATCCGGAGCTATGTCCTCGAGCCCTTCACCCTCGCCAAGGACCGGCGAACCGGCCATGAAACAGGGAATGTACAGGCTGTTCTCGATGGAGGCCTGCTCCCCTTTGTTGAGGCCTTCCTGCAGTGGAAGCTCAAGGGCAGCAAGCCCCGCCAGTCGAAAACTGATCCCGAGAAAGACTGAGACTTCGAAAGGATATCCTGAAACCCGGCATCCAGGCAGGCTCAAGCCCTCGAGGAGCGTACAGCCTCGAGAGCTTCTCTCGCCCGGGAGGCGGCCTCGCCCACCGCGGCACGCCAGTCGTCTTCACGGCCGTCAAAGGCGTAAAGGACCGATCGGGATGAGTTGACTACGACCCCTCTTCCGCCTTCGATGAAGAAAGGCGCGAGCTCCTCGGCCCCCGCCCCCTGCGCACCGTAGCCGGGTACGAGGAAAAAGGCCTCGGGAAGCTCCTCTCGAACCGCGACGGCCTGCTCTGGAGCGGTAGCGCCAACCACGACCCCAACCGGGTTCAGGCCTCCCTCTCCCCTGAGACCATCTCCCCACCGGCCAACCAGCCTGGCGACCCTGAGGTAGAGCGGTTCCCCTGCAACCTCGAGCTCCTGGATGTCAGCGCCCGAAGGATTCGATGTCCTCACCAGCAGAAAGAGTCCCTTACCCCCGGGACACTTATCGAGGAATGGACGGATGGAATCTTCTCCGAGGTAGGGATTCAGCGTAACGGCATCCGTTACCGGCCCCAGGGTATCCGGAGCGTCTCCCAGTATGGAATCCGCGTAGGCTTCGGCGGTATGCCCGATATCACCGCGCTTGGCGTCGCAGATAACCAGGAGTCCCTGTCTGACGGCGTGCTCGCTCACCTGGCGCAGACAATCGACTCCGGCAGCCCCGAAACGCTCAAAAAACCCCGCATTGGGCTTCACGGCTACGGCATGCTCGGCTACAACGTCAATAACTCCCCTGAGAAAGACACCTGTAGCTGAAGCAG
>JAKUSY010000170.1 GCA_022451445.1 Planctomycetota bacterium | reverse complement strand
AAAGCCGTCGTGGCCGCCTGGATTGCCTGCATCACCTCCATCTGCCCCGCAGGGGAGGGAAACCGACTCGCCTACCTAGATGAGAGCGCCCCCTACTACGTCTCCCGCGACTTTCCAAGGCTGACGACCCCGCAGTGGTTTGGCGAAGAGGACGTTGAGCTCGCCGTGATTCTCTCCATCGACGATATGCGGGATGTCGGCCATTATGAAAACTACCTGCGGCCGATCCTTGAGCGGTTGAAGAAGATCGATGGCCGCGCGCCGCTGAGCATCATGACCAACTCCATCCCTCCCGGGGAGCCGCATCTGCAGACCTGGCTCTCCGAGGGGCTCAGCCTGGAGACTCACACCATCGACCATCCCTGCCCGCTGCTGAGCGGCAATGATTTCCCCAGGGCGAAATCCACCTTCGATCGGTGCGTGGATCTCCTGACAAAGGTCGAGGGCAACCTCCCCGTCGCCTTCCGGATGCCCTGCATGGATTCTCTGAACACGCCCAGCCCCAGGTTCTTCGCCGAAATTTTCAACCGGGTAACTCCCGGAGGTAACTTCCTGACCATCGATTCGTCGATCTGCAACATTCCAACGGCGGCTGATCCCGAGCTCGCCAGGCAGCTCCTCGTCGATGGAGATGGCCGCGAAAAATTCCGCAAATACGTTCCCTTCGAATCCTACGTCAACACCATCGAGAACTACCCCTATCCCTACGTCATAGGAAAGCTCTGCTGGCAGTTCCCCTGCGCCGTGCCGAGCGACTGGCAGGCTAAGAAGCTCCACGGGGTCAACAACCCCGTGACAGTGAACGATCTGAAGGCGGCGCTGGATATCTACGCGAAGAAAAAAGGCGTCCTCAGCCTGATCTTCCATCCCCACGGCTGGATCAGGAACACCCAGCTCGTCGAGCTGATCGATCACGCCGTAGACGGCTACGCCGGGAAGGTCAGGTTCCTCAACTTTGATGAGGCGGCTGAGAAGATCCGGGTGAACCTGCTGAGTGGCCAGACACTCCGGGGGAAAGATGGAAGGGGTGGAGGAATCAGGCTTCTCGATCTCGACAACGATGGATTCATGGATGTCGTGATCGGCAATGAGCAGATGCGAAAGACGAGGCTGTGGTCCACGGCCCGCAGCGGCTGGGTGGAGAGCCCCCTGCCGGTGAGGATCCTGGCAAGAGCGCAGAAATCCGGTACGACGGACGCGGGCGTACGCTTTGGAATTCTGAGAAAAGATGGCGGTGCCAGCATGATCTGCAGAAGTGAGAAGCAGAAAGGCGGCTGGCATTTCGAGAACGGTGCCTGGCGCGAGGACCCCACATTGCTGCGCGGTCTCGAGGTGGATGGAAAGCCGATCTATACCGCCCTCGAGGGCGAGGACCAGGGCGTTCGCCTTCGGGATATCGATGGAGATGGCGTCTGTGAATTGATCGCCGCGAATCCCTCGCGACAGGCGGTCTTTCGCCGGGACGCCGATGTGAAGAGCTGGAAGAGGCTTCCCTTTAATCTCCCCGGGGAGGCCATCATAGCCGATGAGCATGGGCACGACGCCGGGCTTCGGTTCATCGATGTAGACGAAGATCTCCGCGAAGACCTGGTCTTCTCCAACGATAAGGCCTATTCCCTCGATCTCTTCACCTCGATGGACAAGGGCTGGTCACGGCGGGTCCTGTCGGGGAAACGCGATCCGAAAAAAGACGACCCGCGGGCCATCCCCCCGTTCGTCAGCAGGGGCATGAACCTCGGAGCCTTCGTACATTCCCGCCATCTATGGGTACAGAATGAAAAAACTTCCGGCAAGCCGAATCTCGTCGACCGCCGCTCCTTCACCGGCCTGCTGAAGGATGTGCGCCCCGCGGCCAGGACCCCTGAAGCCTCCCTGAAGAGTCTCAGTACCCGGCCGGGATTGCGGGTCGAGCTGATGGCCGCCGAGCCCCTGGTGCGCGATCCCGTCGCCTTTGACTGGGGAATCGACGGAAAGCTCTGGGTGGCCGAGATGATCGACTATCCCAACGGGAAGACCGGAGATGGCCGCGATGGCGGCAAGGTGGTCTTCCTCGAGGGCCTGAACTTTCCCAACGGGGTGCATCCCTGGGGCAAGGGAATCCTGGTAACCACCGCCCCGGACATCATCTACGCCGAGGACACCGATGGAGATGGCAGGGGCGACAAGGTCCGGAAGCTCTACACGGGCTTCGGCCTCGGCAACCAGCAGCACAGGGTGAACACCCTCGTCTGGGGACTCGACAATTGGATCCACTGTGCCAACGGCGACAGCGGCGGGAATATCCTCTCCCTGCTCACCGGGAAGACCACCAGCATCCGCGGACGTGATTTCCGCATCCGCCCGGACCAGGGGCTCCTGGACACCTGCACCGGCCAGACCCAGTTCTCTACAACCCGTGATGACTGGGGAAACTGGTTCGGCTGCCAAAACCCACGCCCAATGTTCCACTTCGTCCTGGGGGACCACTACCTCCGGAGAAATCCGCACTCGGCCGCTGCCGGCACCACCTCGACCGTCGCTCCGAGTGTGGGCAGGGTCTATCCCCGCAGCCGGCTCCTGCCACGCTTCAACGATCAGCATACCGCCAATCGTTTCACCTCGGCCTGCGGCCTGACGATCTACCGGGACAATCTGCTTGGGCCCGGCTTCACCGGCAATGCCTTCGTCAGCGAGCCCGTCCACAACCTCGTACACCGAATCGTCCTCGAGCCGAGAGGGGTCACCTTCGGCTCCAGGAGGGCTCCCGGCGAAGAAGAATCCGAATTCCTCGCCTCCAGCGACAACTGGTTCCGGCCGACGATGATCCGTACCGGCCCGGACGGCTGCCTCTGGATTGCCGACATGTACCGCGGCGTCATTGAGCACCCACAGTACTTCTACGAGGGAAATTTCAAAAAACTCGACGTGAGCGGAGGCGACAGGATGGGGCGACTCTACCGGATCGCCCCGGTGGCAAAGGAGCCTCGCCCCCTGGCCCCTCTAAAGGCCCTCAAAAAGGACGATGCCAAAGGCCTCGCGGCCGCGCTGGCGAGCCCCAATGGCTGGATTCGCGACATGGCCCACCAGGAAATCTACCGTGGACGGCCGGCGAATACCGTCCCCCACCTGGCGAGGCTCTGCGCCGAGGCGGAAGGCGCCCCCGGAAGAGTCCAGGCCCTCTGCGCCCTCGATGCCCTGCGAAAGGAAGCCGGCGATGAGCTCATGCTCAGAACCCTCCTCACAGCGCTGAGAGATAAACATCCGGGCGTGCGGCGCCACGCCATTCGCATCTCGGAGGGCTACCTCGCGGAGGCCGCAGGGCTCCAGCAGGCCGCTCTGTCGCTGGAAAAAGACCCGGACGCTCATGTGCGGCTCCAGCTGGCCTACAGTCTTGGTGAGTGGAGTTCTCCTGAAGCCGGCAGAGCTCTCGGGCGGCTCGCCCTGGCCAATGCCGGCGATCGCTACATCACCGCGGCCGTGCTCAGCTCCGCGGAAAAGAACCTCGAAGAGCTCCTCGCCGTGGTATTCGCCGGACTGCAGGGAACCGCCCAGCAGAAAAAAACGGCCCGGACGCTCAGCGCGAAGCTGCTGCCGCTGGCGGCAGCCTTCGGAAAGCTAGGCGCCATAGCCAGGGTGCTTGAAGAGATCACCCGGAAGCCTTCCGGGACAAAAGCCTACGAGGCCTGGCAATTCGACGCGCTTGCCGGCCTGGCAGACAGCCTGGCGGAAGAAGACAGCCCCTTCAGGAAGGAGCTGGAGAAGACGCACGGACCCGTGGGTGAAATGGTCGGGAAGGCCGCCGACCTCCTGCGCGAATCCGGCACCACCGGGGAGCTGCGCGCCGCGGCAGTCCGGCTGCTTGGACGCGGCCCTTTGCTTGGAAGCGCGCCCGGGGAGGCGCTGGAGCTCCTCGCGGACCTCCTGGACATCAGGAATGACCTCGACCTCCAGGAGCTCGCGGTAGAAAGCCTTGCCCGTTTCCGGAACCCCGGCGTGCCGGCCCTCCTGCTGAAGGAATGGAAAAGGCAGGCGCCGGCGATTCGAGGCAGGACCCTCACCATCATTCTCAGGCGTGAAGAATGGCTTCCCGCGCTCCTTGATGCCATCGACTCGGGTCTGATCGCTGCCGGGGAAATCGGCGCGCTCGAACGAGCGGGACTCACCAGCCACCCGAACGCAACCCTGCGAAAGAGATCGAAGAGCCTGCTGGGCGCCGCCAATACCGACCGCGCCGCGGTCATCAAGAAGTACCAGGCCATCAAAAAACTTACCGCCGACCCGGCCAGGGGCTTCGCCATCTTCGAGAAATACTGCACCCCCTGCCACAGGCTGGCTGACTCCGGATACCAGCTGGGACCGAACCTGGCCGCGCTGGTCGATAAATCGACCGACGCCCTGCTTGCCGCCCTGCTGGATCCCAACCTCAGCGTAGAGAGAAAATACGCCCAGTACACGGCTGTAACCGACGATGGAAGGATCACCACCGGGATCATCAGCGAGGAGACCGGCACCAGCGTGACGATTCTCGCCAAGGAGGGGAAAAAATCCGTCTTCCTGCGCAACCGCCTGGCGCGGCTCGAGTCGAACGGAAAATCGATGATGCCCGATGGTCTTGAAAAAGACCTCGACCCGCAGGCCGTCGCCGACCTCATCGCAGCCCTGCAGGAACAATACCCGGAAGCGAAAATATTCCCCGGCAACAGCCCCCGTAAGATCAGGCCCGGCCCCGCCGGCAGGCTCCTGCTATCCGCCGACAGCTGCTCAATCTACGGCAGGTCACTCGAGCTCGAAAAACGCTACGGCAACCTCGGCATGTGGAGAGGAGAAGACGACGTCGCCGTATGGCAGGTGGAGATCCCCGGGAAGGGAGAATACGAGGTCGCCATCGAATGGGCCTGTGACCAGGGGACCGCCGGAAACCAGGCGCAGCTCTCCACCATCGATGGCCGCCTGCACTTCAAGGTCGAGAGCACCGGGACCTGGGACAACTACAGGATAGAGAGTCTTGGAAAGATCCGCCTGCGGGGCGGAGCCCAGCGAATAAGGTTTCACTCAGCCGGACCGATCTCTCAATTCCTCATCGACCTGAAGAAGGTTACGCTGACTCCCTCGCCCTCAAAATAGCCATCCCTCCGGGTTTGCGGTATTTCAGCCATTCAGCGGGAAAACTAGGGGGTCTCCGGGGGGTTCAGGGTTTAACATAGATTCAGCAGTAGCATTCTTCGCCGTGGATTTCCTTCGGGAATCGGCAAGAGTGCGGATTCATCGGCTTGGCTGCTGTCTTTTTCCTTCTGGAAACTTCAACGGGATCGTGGGCAGCGGGTAATTGGGGACAGGTCGTCCATTCCAGGGGCGTCGCTGACTCGGAAACCTGATCTGAAACAAAAGGTGTATTCGTCATGAAGCTCCCCCGACAGGCGCTTGTCATTCTCCTCCTGGCTTGTCTTTCAAGAACGCTCCCCGCCTTCGAATGCGAAGGAATCGCAACGGCTCCGGGCGATGAAATCACCGCCGAGCTGGTCGTCTCGGGACTCAGCTCGCCGGTAGATATCCAGAGCGCTCCCGGCGATCCCTCCCGGCTCTACGTGGTCGAGCAGCGCGGACGCATACGGATCATCAACCTCGCCAACGACAGCCTCGTCGCCTCCTCTTTCCTCGACATCACCTCGCGAGTTCGATCAGGCGGAGAGCGCGGTCTCCTCGGACTGGCCTTCCACCCCGACTTCCAGCAGAACGGATTTCTCTACGTCAACTACACCAACTCCAGCGGCACCTCGGTGATCGCGCGCTACCGCGCGACCTCGGCGACCTCGGCAAGCTCCAATACCGAGCAGATCCTGCTGACCGTCAGCCAACCCTACTCGAACCACAACGCCGGACAGATCGCCTTCTCCCCCAGGGACGGCTACCTCTACATCGGCTTTGGCGATGGGGGAAGCGGCGGCGATCCGGGCAACCGGGCCCAGAACGGCCGGCAGCTGCTCGGCAAGATGCTGCGGATCGACGTCGACTCGGATGCCCCCTACGGAATCCCCGCCAGCAACCCGTTCACCAACAATGGATCCGTTCGCGACGAGGTCTGGGCCATCGGCCTGCGCAATCCCTGTCGCTTCTCCTTCGACCCGGAGACCCACGACCTCTACATCGGTGATGTCGGCCAGAACGCCTGGGAAGAGATCGACTTTCAGCCCGCCTCCTCCACCGGCGGCGAGAACTACGAGTGGAAGGTCCGCGAAGGCAACCACAGCTATAGCGGGAACACGGCCTACGGGGCTGGCGAGCGCACCGGGGCGCTCTACGAATACCGCCACAGCGGAGCCGGCTCAGGATGCTCGCTCACCGGCGGGGTCGTCTACCGTGGCTGCCTGATGCCCGATCTCCACGGCGTCTATTTTTTCGCTGATTATTGCACCAACTGGATCCGGACCCTGCGGGTTCAGAACGGCGTCGCCCGCGACGTGGTCAACCGCACAGCGGATCTCAACCGCGGCATCGCCGGCAGCATCCGCGCGATCTCGAGCTTCGGACTCGACGGCTACGGCGAGGTCTACATCGCCGACCACAACGGCCGGATCTACAGGGTGATCCCGGTCAACCCGCCAGACAATCCGCCGAACGCCCGGATCACGACCAACCCGGAACCCGCCGTCCTGCCGCTCAAGGATGGCTTTGCCATCGCCTATCTAGAAGCGAGCGACTCAGATGACGGCGACGGGGGTGAGCAGGAGCGCAGCGTCGCGTGGGAAAAAATCGTGGGCCCCGAGGGCGACACCATCGGGCGCCCGAATAAAGAATCCACCGCGGTCACCTTCTTCGAGCCCGGCG
>JAKUSY010000017.1 GCA_022451445.1 Planctomycetota bacterium | reverse complement strand
GTGCCCAGGAATACATCGACACCCATCCCTCTGAAACGCTCGACACTGTCGGAAGGGCTGATGGATGCCCTGAGGCGGCGCATCCGATTCATGGCGCGGCGAAAATCCCCCTTGCCCGCGACCGCCGGGCCTCCAAAGCGCTCCTCGCTCTGCCGGGCGGCGTGCCACGAACGAGCGGCGGCGCTGAGCCCCTTGGAAGGTACGCAGCCCGTATTGAGACAATCGCCTCCCAGCCTGTCTTCCTCGCCCAGGGCTACCCTGGCGCCGAGACCCGCCGCGATCGCGGAGCTGACCAGTCCACCGGCGCCGGCGCCGATCACGACCAGGTCATAGCGCTCCCGCGGCTCGGGGTTCTCATGACCCTCGGGACGGACATTGGCCAACAGCACGCTGTCGGCACCTGGCGGGGAGGCGGCTTGCGTTTCATCGTTGAGAGGCTTGTCGGTCATTTATCGACACCCTGCCGGCAGGTTTAAAGGCACCCCCGGTTGAAAGTTCCAGCGGTTATACTCTGGCGACCATGTCACAGGCAGCATTAATCGTCGCCAGTTCGGAGCAAAGTGTCAACGCGGGCGCGGAAATCATACGCGCCGGCGGAAACGTCATCGATGCCGCCATCGCCGCCGCCTTCGCCACAGCCGCCGGCGAGCCTTCGATTACGAGCCTTGCCGGTGGAGGAGTGATGATCCATCGTGACGCTGAGCGCGGCTCGGTGGAGGTCTACGACCTCTTCTCCAACGCGCCGGGACTCGGGGAAGCCCCTCGGGCGGTTGACTTCACGGGCATCGACATCTATTTTCCCGAGGGAGATGCGACCCAGACCTTCCACATCGGCCGCGGCGCCGCCGCGGTTCCCGGAACCCTGGGCGGACTCTGCTCCGTATTGCGCGCCAGGGGCCGGCTGGAACTCGGCGACGTGCTCGCTCCCGCGATTCGCTGCCTGGAGGAAGGCATCGAGGTCCGGGACTACCAGGTCGTCTGCTTCAGATACCTCGAAGGAATTCTCAGGCTCTCGCGGCTCGGCAGGGAAAAGTTTTTCGACGAGCACGGGAACCTGCTGAAGGTCGGGGGCACCTTCAGCAACCCCGTCCTGGCGGAGACCCTCAGAGCCCTTGGCGCCCGCGGCAGCGAAGAAATCGACGCCTGGCTGGCTGAGAAAATCGACAGGCCGGTCCTCGATGAATTCGGTCCCGCCGCGGGCGGAAGAATCACTGCCCGCGACATCGAGAGCTGGAAACCGGAATTTCGCGCTCCGCTGGAGTTCGGCTTCTCGCAGGCGAAGCTCTTCACCAACCCCGTCCCCTCCTTCGGCGGCCCCAGCATCCGGCACACCCTGGACCTGCTCGAGGAGGCCGGAGCTGCGGAGACCGCCGCCTCGAGCCCCGCAAGATACGAAAAGCTCGCGGCCGTCTTCCGCAGCGTTTCCGAGCTGCGCGCCGAAGACCCCCGTATCTTCGACCGCGGCGATGCGCGCGCGCTCTTCAGCGCCCGCCTGCGGCGCAATCTCGACAGCGCCGGCGCGGGAGAAAAGGGCCCGCCGGAGCCCCAGGCGCCGGGCTCAACAGCGCACATCAGCGTCATCGACGGCGCCGGCAACGCCGCCGGCATCACCCTGAGCCATGGCGAGGGCAACGGCAGCGAGATCCCCGGAACGGGAATCCTGATGAACAATTTCCTCGGCGAGGAGGACCTCTTCCCGGCCGGGCTCGGCAACTTCGTCCCCGGCGAGAGGCTCTCAACCATGATGGCCCCGACCATCATCGAACATCCCTGTGGAGCGGTGAGCGTGCTGGGCTCAGGCGGTGCCAACAGGATCCGCACCGCCATCTCCCAGGTCGTATGCGGCCTGGTCCTCGATGGCCTCCAACCCCCGGAGGCCGTCGCGCAGGGAAGGATCCACGTCGAAAACGGGGTCCTCAGCTCCGAGAGCTTCGCCATCGATGACTGCCCCGCGAAACTCTCAGGAGCCCTCCGGCACGCCCGCGAGCTCGAAGAGTTCAACGAGCCCGGGCTCTTCTTCGGCGGGGTGCACGTCGCCCACAGGAAGGCTGACGGGACCCTCGCCGGCGGCGGAGATTTCCGCAGAAACGGGATCGTCGCGGAGGTCGGCTGAGTCCTCTTCGCCTTGAAGAGCCTCCGCCGAACAGGTATCCTGCTGGCTCGAAAAACTGCATCGCCCGGAGATCAGCAAGGCCACACACATGCGCTGCTACAGCTGGAACGTCAACGGAATCCGCGCCGTCGCGCGCAAGGGCCTGCTGCCCTGGAAGCAGCTTCCCCGCGCGGATGTCTTCTGCCTCCAGGAGACCAAGGCCCACGTGGAGCAGCTCGCCCCCGAAGTCAGCGAGCCGAAGGGCTGGCACGCCTACTACTCCAACAGCCAGCGCAAGGGCTACTCGGGCGTGGCGATCATCTCCCGGAAAGAACCCGACGAGGTCATCGAGGGGCTCGGAGTCAGGAAGCTGGACCAGGAAGGCCGGGTGCTGCGCGCCCGCTTCGGCGACCTGCTGGTGATCAGCGCCTACTTCCCCAAGAGCCAGCCCGAGGGTCCGCGCTTTGACTACAAGCTCGATTTCTGCAGGGGCCTGCGACGCTTCCTGAAAAAGCAGGTCGATGCCGGACTCGATGTACTCCTGATGGGAGACTACAACATCGCCCACGAGCCGATCGATCTCGCCCGCCCGAAACAGAACCTCGAGAACCCCGGATTCCTCCCCGAGGAGCGCTCCTGGATGACACGCTTCCTCAAAAGCGGCTTCCACGACGTATTCCGGGAACGCAACCCGGACCTCGAGGGTGCCTATTCGTGGTGGAGCTACCGCTTCGGTGTGAGAGAGAAAAACATCGGCTGGAGAATCGACTACGGCACCGTCAACACCGCCCTGCTCGGGCGCGTCGCCGATGCGGCTATCCATCCGAACATCGCCGGCAGCGACCACTGCCCGGTCAGCGTCCGGTTGAAATGAGCGGGCTCTCCTAGCCCAGCCGGTAGACCCTGATGGCGTTGTCGTGGAAGAGCTTTCTCCGGCGCTCCTCGGATTCTCCCTTCATGACCTCCTTGAGCGCCCCGACCCAGCTCTTGTAGGAGGCGCTCAGGTTGCAGACCGGCCAGTCGCTACCGAAGACCACCCTGTCGGGACCAAAGGACTCGTAGCAATGCCGAATGACCGGCGCCAGGTCCGCCGTCGTCCACTCGCCCTTCTTCGCTGTGGCGACGAAACCGGAGATCTTGCAGACCACGTTTTTCTTCTCCGCCAGGGCGGATATGTCGCTGCGCCACTTTGAGCGGTCGCTGGAATGCACCTCGGCATTTCCGCAATGGTCGAGAACCAGCCGGGTCTCGGGACAGGCATCGGCCAGCTTCGCCGCGTCGGCGATCTCGCCATGGCGCATGCAGAGGTCGAAGCTCATCCCGAGCTCGCCGACCAGGCGAACGCTCTCGATAAACTTCTCGCCGAGACAATGCCCGGGCGGGGTCTCGCCGGCCTGCAGAATTCGACGCACGCCCTTGATCTCGGGAATGTCTTTGAAGGCCGTGATGTAGTCACGGAAACCATCGCTCGACGGCCGCCCGGAAATGACTGCTCCGCTCATGGGGTTGTCATCACGACGACACATCTCGATGACGTGCTCCGCCTCCTTGACCTGCTGCGATGGCGTCACGTCAACCTCCATGTAGACCGTCTTGACGATGTTCAATCCACTGGATGCCTCGAGGTAATCGGACATAAGGAAGTTGCGGGCGAGAGGCTTTTCGTCTTTGGTCCAGGGCAGCTCGAACTTGCCGAGATCCCACATATGCTGGTGAGTGTCGACGATGGGTATCAAGTCCTTTGCTCCTCTCCGCGTCGCGTCGCTCGGAGCGGGGGCGCAGCACCCCGATACGACTCCGCCGACTCCCACGGCAACGGATCTCTTGAGAAAATCACGGCGACTGGTCATATTCGGGCTCCCCCCGCTGGTTCCAACAGGCTGGTAATGAACTACTCCGGACCGCTAATCTGGGCTGATTCGGCGGTCGCGTCAAGCCCCGCCTCGTCACATACGAATGTTCCGGGTTGCAACAGGCCCCCTCAACGATTAAAAAAGTTTCTCACAGCGGAACGCTCCGTCTCGTCGGCGCGCCGCTGCCGCGCTGAACAAGCGTTGCCGAATGGTGTAATTGGTAGCACGCCAGATTCTGATTCTGGAAGTCGGGGTTCAAGTCCCTGTTCGGCAACCATTTGAACAAGGACCGCACGCCGCCCCGGCGGCGCGGTCCCTTTTTCTCAGCGCCGGTGGAATCTACTTCAGGCCGTGGCGAGCCTTGAACTCTCCCCAGTCGCTCTTGAGCCGCAGGAATTCTTCCCGGGAACCGGCGAGCAGAAATGGATTGGTGGCGAGCTCCAGGTCGATGGTCGAAGAGGGACGGCAGCCGTAGTCGTGGCCGGGCCAGACCGTGGTCTCCGGCGGCAATTCCCGCAGGACTCTCTGGAGGCTCTCGTACTCCAGCAGCGCCAGCTCCTCGCTCGCGGTGCCGCCAATCTTACCGACGAAGAGCAGGTCGCCTGTAATCGCCGTGGACTGCCCGGGGAGGTTGATCACCATGTGGTCAGTTCAATGACCGGGCGTGTGGAGAAAACGCATTGTGATCGAGCCGACCTTCAGCTCATCGCCATCATCGAGGGCGACCTCGGGACGGCTCTCGGCATCCCTGTAGGCGGCAAGCCGGGCGCCGGTGAGCTCCAGGGCCCTCTCGTTTCCATTGACGTGATCCGGATGGCCGTGAGTATTGATGACATGAGTGGTCGCGAGACCCTGCGCCCGGGAACGTTCGACCACTGCATCCGGATCGTAGGAAGGATCGATCAGGACGCCCTCCGCAGCATCACGGTCGCCTACGAGATAGGCGAAGTTACGATCCCCGCCGGTGCGAATCTGTTCGAAGATAAAGCGCATGAAACCGTGTATAGGTCCTGGGACCGTGATATGAAAGAAATTACGTACCCGGGGGACTCAATCCAGGGGCGAAGCCAGCTCCAGGGCCCCGATATAGGGCAGGTTGCGGTAGAGCTGGCGGTAGTCGAGGCCATAGCCCACGATGAATTCATCGGGAATCTCGAATCCGCGATAGTTGATCTCGACCTCGTGTTTTCTGCGCGAGGGTTTGTCCAGGAGCGCCACCACCTTCAGCGAGGCGGCTCCCCGGCCCGCCAGGAGGGTAAAAAGGTATTCCAGCGTCCGGCCCGTATCGACGATGTCCTCCACGATAAGCACGTGGCGACCGCTGACGGGCTCGCTCAGATCGGTCCTGAGCTCGATCTTTCCCGCACTCTCGGTAGCGTCACCGTAAGAGTTCACGCAGATGTAATCGAAGCTCAGGGGCGTGGTGATCTTCCGGGCCAGGTCGGCAAAGAAGACCATCGAACCCTTGAGCACGCAGACCAGCACGAGGTCCTTGCCCTCGTAGTCCCGTGAGATGTCCTCCGCGAGCTCTCCCAGGCGCCGGGTGATCTCATCTTCAGGAATCAGGACTCGAACTGGACTGACCTCGCCGATACCGGACATGCACTCTCCTGAATAACCAATGAACTCTGAACAGCTTAGTCGCAGAGAGAGGTTATTATCAACAGCCCTGCCGCTGGCTCTCACCGCCCCCAGCGGTTCATAATGCCGGCAGCGGCCGCTTCCGTAGAAGAAAACCATGCAGGTAAGAGAAATAACTGAAGCCCTGGTCCTCTCCGAGGACATCGAGTTCAAGCTGGCCCCCCTGCCCGATGACCTCGAGGACAGCGAGCCCGGGACGCCCCTGCGCATCGAGAATCCCGGCCGGCCCGGCCGCCTGCACATTCGGCCGATCAGCGAGGCGGGGGTGCCATCGGTCGAGGGATACCACGATCCCGACCAGAGGGGGAGGATCCTGCACTCCTTCGCCAACCACGAGCTGCAGGCCGTGGAGCTCTTCGCCTGGGCACTGCTGGCCTTTCCCGGCGCGCCCGCCGACTATCGGCGCGGGCTCCTCAGGATTCTCCAGGAGGAGCAGCGCCATACGAAGATGTACATCGCCCGGCTCAGAAGCCTGGGCGGAGAATTGGGTGACTATCCCGTCAGCGGCTATTTCTGGAACAAGACTCCGCAGATTACCACCGCCCTGCGGTTTGTCTGCGCGATGTCGCTGACCTTCGAAAACGCCAACCTCGACCACACCACCGAATCGGCGGCCGAGATCCTGAAGGCGGGAGACGAAAAGACCGCGGCGATCGTCGAGCAGGTGCATGACGACGAGGTGGGCCATGTGCGCTTCGGCTGGCAGTGGCTGGAAAAACTCAAGAAGCCGGAGCAGACCATGTGGGAGGCCTATTGCGAAAATGTCACCTGGCCGCTGCGCCCGGCGCTCGGGCGGGGCAGGGTATTTGATCCCGGCGGACGCGAGGCCGCGGGAATGGACCCCGAGTTCATCAACCTGCTCAGAGAGAGCCAGAGAAACGACCGGGAGAAGGAAGAACCCCATGGCTGACCGGCTCCTCCTGGGCAACCTCGACTGCGAAGCTCATTTCGCGGCGCATGCCTCCCCCTGCGGGGAGGAGGCGGCCCTGCCGCACAACGTCCTCGAGAACATCTCGGCGGCGGCGACGCTGCTGCGAGTCTTCTCTCGCGATGATGATCGCCTGTGGACACCGGTGGAGATCGCCCCCGGGAGGCTGGGCGGCCCCCCGGAGCTCGCAAGACCCCGGCTCCTCAGCGGTCCGCTCTCATCAGTCGATGGCGGCGAAGAGCTCCTCGCCTGGGGTGAGACCCCGGCGGCAGCGAACCTGAGGGCCGGGCGGAAAACTTCCCGAGCCTTCGTAGAAAAAGCCCCCCTTGCCGAGACGCTCTGGAGCCTGCCCGTCGCCATCCCCGGGGCGGCCGCGAAGGTCAACGACAAGCGCTTCTGCCACGAGCTCTGTGAGGACCTCGGCTGCGCGCTGCCCGCAAGCCGTGTCCTCGAGAGCGTCTCGCAACTCGAGAGCCATCTCCGGGACCTGGGCACGCGGCCGGAGCTCGCCGGCGGCTGGGTGTTGAAGGCGCCCTTCTCCGCGGCCGGAAGACTGCGGGTAATCTCCAGCGGCCCGGAGCCCGGCGAGCTCGAGCTCAAGCGGGCCCGAAACCTCTTCGAGGCGCAGGGCTCTCTCGTCTTCGAACCCTGGCTGGAGAGGACCGCCGATTTCGGATTCTGCGCCCTGGTTCTCGAGGAGAAAACGATTCTCCTTGGCGTCCACGGCCTGCGGACAGACTCCCAGGGCCGCTTTCGCGGGCTGGTCCTCAATCCGCGGCCGGAGGCGGCCGGGCTTCCCGGGCCCGTCGAGCTCGAGAGGCTGGAAGCCGTCGTTTCCGCCGCCGCCGAGGCGGCCAGGAAGGAGGGCTACGCAGGACCCCTGGAGATCGACTGCTGGTCCTGGCGCGACGGCAGCGGCGAAGAACATTTCCACCCTCTCGGTGAAATCAACGCCCGGATCAGCTTCGGCCTCGTGGGGCGCGCCATCATCGAGGCGCTCAGCGGCGCCGGCGGCTGGTTCTCCCGGGAGCCCGCCCGCCTCATCATCGGCCCACGGCAGCCCCGGGACGCGACGGCGGAGGCCATCGAGTTGCTCTCTCCGGAGGCTCCGGATGGCTGCGGCGCCTGGCTGGAGCGGATCTCCCCGGCCTAGGGCTCCACCGGCAGATCGAGGAGCAGCGAGCGCACGAACCTCACCGGCGGCGAGCCGTAGGAGATGACCTGGTCGTGGTACTTCTTCAAGCTGAATCCATCGCCGCGGATCTTCTCGACCTCCTGGCGCAGGTCACGGTGCTCCTGGTAGCCGACGAAGTAGGTCGAGAGCTGGGTCGAGGTGAGCTGGGCGCGGATCCACTTGCCGGCGGCCTCGCGCTCCTCCTGGAAGGTGGTGACCGTCATCAGGCGCATGGCCTCCTCCTCGCTCATGCCCCCGGCGTGGATGGCCTGGTCGATGATCGCGTTGGCGATGCCGCGCAGGTACCACTTCAGGGTAATCAGCTTCATGAGAGGATCGGAATTCATATAGCCCTCATCGGCAAGCATCTGCTCGGTATAGACGGCCCAGCCCTCGATAAACACCCCGGAGGAGAGCACCGCCCGAAGCAGCGAAGGATAGCGATTCGAATGCGCCAGCTGCAGGAAGTGGCCGGGGATCGCCTCGTGGACCGAGAGGTCGTGAATCGAACGACGGTTGTATTCACGCAGGAAGGAATCCACCTGTTTGTCCGTCCAGTCCTCCGGCAGGGGCGCCACCGCGTAGAAGGTCTTCTGTCCGACATCAAGGGCGCCAGGGGAATCACAATAGGCCACCGAGACCCCGCGCTCGAACTCGGGCATGATGATGATCTCAATCGGATCGTCGGGAATCGTGATGAGATCACGCTTGCGGACAAAGGCCTCGATCTCAACAAGGGATTCTCTGGCCGTCTTCACCACCGCGTCACGAGCGGGCTTGTCGGCATAGGCGAACTCGAGCGCCCCCTGGATGGTCTCCTGCTTGTGCGCCTCGTCAGGCTGCGCTGGAAATTCATGCTCCGGATGCTTCTTGAGATGAACGCCCTTGCTGATCTCGTACATCTGCTCGCGCACTCGCTTCAGCTCGCTCTCGGCGCGCTTGCGGATCTCCGCGCGCGACAGCGGCGAGTTCAGGGTGAAGGCGAGCTTCCTGTCAAAGAGCTCCGGCCCGATCCGGAAATCACCGGCCGCCTGGGGAAGAACGTCCTTCTCGAGCCACTCCTGGTGCCTGTCCACAGCCGCCCGGGCGATCTTCATCGCCGCCTCGAGACGTTCGCGCTCGGCCTTGCCGAGCTGGTCGAGGTGGGGAACGACCATATTATCGAGAATGCTCAGCACGCCCTTGTTCTGCTTCACCGCGGTCTCGGCGTGAATCTTCGGTACCCGTTTCGCTACCAGGCTTCCCCGCACCTGCTCGAGGAGCCGCGGCAGCTTCTCGAGGCGGTCCGCCGTGCTCGAGAGGCGCTTCGAGATCGGGGCGAAGTCACGCGCCATGAGGCTGTAGATCGCGCGGCCGCAAAGATCGGTATAGCCGAGGGGATTCCAGGCCCATTCCTGGAGGACCTCGAGACGCCAGAGCGTCTTGCGCAGGTCGTGCTCCAGCAGCGCCGCATCGATCTGGTTGGCCGGCGAGAGCTTCCCTCGCGGCAGCTTCTCGAGACGCTCGAGATAGTCCCGGCAGAAGGACGCCGTGCGCGCCCGGGCCTCCACGCCGACCTCATCCAGCTCGCCATCGAAACGATGGTCCCCGAGGGAGGTGGCGTATACCGGCGAGAGAGCCGTGGAGCGATCGAGGTAGCTCCTGGCGAGAGCCCGGAAACTATCGTCGAAGGTGAGATCTTCGGTAGACTGCATTTGCACCGAGCAGGAGCAACAGAGAAGGACGATGGAAATGGCTGAAATACGCCGCATGGAATGATAGCTCACTATGAAAGAAAAATCGTTTGAACCGCGACGCTTGCCCGCGCCGATGAAAAAAAGAGAATACCACAGCTCGCCCGGCAACAGGAAAGCCCGTCCCCACCCGGGGACGGATTTGCTTGATCACGAATCACCTCTGACCTAATGTCAACTACCTGATCCATCCGGCAAATAGAGGAAAGCTCCATGATGAAACGAACTCTTCGCTGCGCGCTCGCGGCCGCGTGCCTTTTGACCCTCGCGGCCTCGGCCTTCGCGGAAGACTGGACCCGGTTTCGCGGTCCGAACGGAACCGGTCTGAGCGAGGCCAAAGACATCCCGGTAAGCTGGAGCGACAAGGACTACAATTGGAAAACTGATTTCCCGGGCGTTGGACACTCCCAGCCGGTCGCATGGGGAGAGAAGCTCTTCCTCACCCGCGCGGAAAAAAAAGGCGCGGTGAGGCACGTGCTGTGTTTCTCCACCGGCGATGGTTCGATTCTCTGGAAAAAGACCTACGACAACCGGACCCACCGCAAGCATCGGCTCAACAGCTTCGCCTCGAGCACTCCCGCCCTGAGCAAAGATGCCCTCTACGTCATGTTCGGCAATCCAGACGAGGTCAAGGTCCACGCCCTCGACCACTCCGGCCAGGAGCTCTGGAAGCACTCGCTCGGCAAGTTCACCAGCCTCCACGGCCATGGAGCCTCGCCGATCGTCTACGAGGGCATGATCCTGTTCGGCCACCACCAGGGACGCAATGCCGATGACCGCCTCAAGAGCTACCTCGTCGCCCTCGATGCGAAGACCGGCAAGGTGCGCTGGAAGACGCCGCAGAAGACGCGCTATGTCTCCTATTCGACCCCCTGTGTCTACAAGCCCGCCGGGGGACCCGGGCAGGTCATCTTCAACAGCGCCGGCAACGGCATCGGCGGCATCGATCCGAAAACCGGCAGGATCCTCTGGGAAAACGACTGCTTCACCATGCGCTCCTGCTCCTCGCCGGTTATCGCGGGTGATGTGATCATGGGCACCTGCGGCTCCGGCGGCGGCGGCAACTACCTCGTCGCGGTGAGGCCTGAAAAGGGGAAGGTCAGAGAGGTCTACCGCCTCAAGAAGGCTGTCGCCTACGTGCCCACGCCACTCATCAAGAACGGCCTGATGTTCATCTTCAGTGACAAGGTCGATGTCGCCAGCTGCTACCAGGCCTCGACCGGCAAAACGATGTGGCAGAAGCGCGTCGACGCCATCTTCTGGGGCTCGCCGGTCTGCGTGCAGGACCGGATCTACATCGTCTCGAGAGAGGGGACCGTCCTGGTGCTCGCCGTCAGCGATGAGTACAAGGAGCTCGCCCGGATCGACCTCGGCGCCCCCAGCCGCTCGACGCCCTGCATCGCGGGCGGCAGGATGTACATCCGGACCTACGACTCGGCGAAGGAGAGCGGCCGGCTGCTCTCGATCGGCGGCAGGAAGCGCTGAGCGCTCAGCCGGACAGCGCCTGCTTTTCGGTTTCCGCGGAGCCAGTCTCCCCGGACCCGAGCAGCGAGCCGCCCACGGCGATGGCGAGGTTGACCGGCAGGCCGTAGAGCCCGGCATGGATTCCCCACGGCTTGCCGCTCACCCCCAAGGCGAGCCCCAGGGAGATCGCCAGCCCGGCGACCAGCCCCGCGAAGACAGGCCGTGAGCGCAGGCCGCTCCAGTGGAGCCCGATGAAGAAGGCGGGGGAGAGCTGCACCAGCAGATCGAACTTACGGTCGAGGAGCTTCAGCAGGGTCGTACCTCTCAGGACGATCGCCAGGACGACCAGGATGACGATCAGCGCCCAGGAGCTGACCTTGCCGACCTTCGTGAGCCTCGACTCCCCGACACCGGGCCGGGCGCGGCGGTACAGGTCGCTCGAGAACATCGAGGAGATGCTCAGGAGGGCCGAGTCCGCCGTCGACATGATCGCGGCGAGAACCGCGGCGAAGAGAACGACAACCAGCCAGTAGCCCACGCTGCCCTGGGACTGGATGTCACGAAAGACCACCGCCAGCACCCGGTCCGCCTCGGCTCCCTCGAGCCCCGGAAAGTTGGCCAGCGCCGTGATGCCGATGAAGACCGCGATCAGCGTCGCGGTCAGCGGCAGGAAGGCCATGACCTGCAGGCTGCGGCGCAGAACCGCCGGGCTGCGCGCGGCGTAGAGCCGCTGGATCGCCTGCGGGTAGAGCGCCGCGCCGATACCCACCACGAAGATGTAGCTGACCCACTCCCGTGACATGGCCCAGCCCGGCGGTCGAAGCTTTTCAGCGCCCCCTTCCTGTGCGAGGATCTTCAGGGCGCTCGTCTCAGGACCGCCGAAATAAACGAAGACCAGCACGGTGAGGATCACGAAGCCCAGCATCAGCACCACGCCCTGGAGCACATCCGTCCAGGCCACTGCCCGCAGGCCGCCCAGGGTCTCGTAGACGACCATGATGAGCGCCAACGCCACCACCGCCCAGATGTAGACATCGATCCCGGTGCTGGAGCTGAGCCCCTCGACCGCGCGGCCCATGGCCATCAGCTGGGCGAGGAGATAGTTCGACAGGGCCACGATCATCACGACCGAGGCCAGCACCGAGAGCGGCGCGTAGGCGAAACGATCCTGCAGGTAATCCGCCGGGGTGATAAAACCGCAGACACGGGCGCGGGCCTGGAGCTTCGGGGCCAGCAGCAGGTAGAAGACGATGACCGCCGTCATGAAGTGAACGCTCATCGTCCAGGCGTAGCCGATGCGATAGGTCTTGCCGGTGAAACCGAAGAGCGTGTTGCCGCTGTACTGGGTGGCGTAGAGCGTCAGCACCAGCACGATAAAGCCGAAGCCGCTGCCGGCGAGATAGAAATCCTTCAGGGAGTCCTCGCGCCGGGCGCGGTAGCCCCACCACCCCACCAGGAGAAGCGAGCCGAGGTAGAGCGCTATGAACACCCAGGCGCCCGGGCCGAATGGAAGCAGCCCTTCGTTCATTCCTCCTCCGAGGGCCAGGGCCGCCTCAGCAGCCAGGCCGTGTAGGCCGAGACCGCCACCGAGCCCGCTATCGCGACAACGACCCAGGCCGGCAGCCCGCCCCAGCGGGTTTCATCGTCGGCCGGCCAATACCAGGGAACCGCCGCCAGCAGCAACACCACGTAGACACCCCAGACCTTCAGACTGAGGTAGGGACCCCGCATCAGGCGCCGCCCCTTTTCTGCAGCCGGGCCCAGGTATCCCGCAGGGAGACCGTGCGGTTGAAGACCGGCTTGCCAGGCGCGGAGTCGACCGGGTCGACGCAGAAATAGCCGTGTCTTTCAAACTGGCAGTTATCTCCGGCCACGGATTCCCCCAGGGCAGGCTCCAGCTTGCAGCCATCGAGAACCTCCAGGGAGTCGGGATTGAGGTTGTCCTTCCAGTCTCCACCCTCCCCGGCCTGCAGGGGATATTCAGCCATGAAGAGATGGTCATAGACCCTCACCTGCGCCTCGGCGGCATGCTCGGCCGAGACCCAGTGGATCGTGCCCCTGACCCTGCGGCCATCGGGCGAATCGCCGCCGCGGGTCTCGGGGTCGTAGGTGCAATGAACCTCGACCACCTCGCCTGAATCGTCCTTCACGACATCGACGCAGGTAATGTAATAGGCGTAGCGAAGCCTGACCTCGCGGCCGATACCGAGACGAAAGAATTTCTTCGGGGGATCCTCCATGAAATCGGTCTGCTCGATCCACAGCTCGCGGCTGAAAGGAACCTTGCGCGTCCCGGCGCTCTCATCCTCGGGATTGTTGATGGCGTCGAGCTCTTCGGATTCGCCCTCGGGATAATTGTCGATGATCACCTTCAGCGGCCGCAGCACTCCCATGCGGCGCTCGGCGGTTTGGTTCAGCTCATCACGGAGACCGTGCTCGAGGAGAGCGACCTCCTGGGTGTTGTCGCGCCTCGCCATGCCGATCCGTTCGCAGAAGGTGCGGATCGACCCGGGGGTGTAGCCCCGCCTGCGCAGCCCGCAGAGGGTCGGCATGCGAGGGTCGTCCCAGCCGGTGACGTGACCCTCCTCGACCAGCTCGAGCAGCTTGCGCTTGCTCATGACCGTGTAGGTCAGGTTCAGCCGGGCGAACTCGATCTGCTGGGGATGGCACTCTACCCCCACCTCATCGATAAACCAGTCGTAGAGCGGCCTGCGAACCTGGAATTCGAGACTGCAGAGCGAGTGGGTGATCTTCTCGATCGAGTCGGAGAGCCCGTGGGTGAAGTCGTACATCGGGTAGATGCACCACTTGTCTCCGGTGCGATGGTGGTCGACCTTCATGATGCGGTAGATCACCGGGTCGCGCATGACCATGTTGTCCGATGCCATGTCGATATTGGCGCGCAGGGTACGCGAGCCTTCCTCGAATTCACCGGCGCGCATGCGCTCGAAGAGCTCGAGGTTCTCCTCCACCGAGCGGCCCTTGTGGGGACTGTCTCGGCCGGGCTCCTGGACCGTACCTCGATGGTCGGCCATCTCCTCATGGTTCAGATCACAGACAAAGGCCTTGCCCTTCTGGATCAACACCAGGGCGTACTCGTAGAGCTGGTCAAAATAATCGGAGGCGTAGAAGAGGTTCTCGCCCCAATCCCAACCCAGCCAGCGAATGTCCTCCAGGATGGAGTCGACGTACTCGACCTCCTCCCTCGACGGATTCGTATCGTCGAAGCGCATATGGCAGACGCCTCCCTCGTACTCCGAGGCGAGACCGAAATTCAGGCAGATGGCCTTGGCATGGCCGATATGGAGATAGCCGTTGGGCTCCGGCGGGAAGCGGGTCACCACGCGTCCGTCGTTCTTGCCGGAGGCCACATCGTCGGCCACCACCTGCCGAATGAAATCAAGCGGAGGAGCGTTTTCTTCGGGGGTATTGCTCACGTTATTTTCTTCCCTATCCAGGACCAGGGGCAGGAACCTTGATACCCTTACTCGAGCGCCTTGTCGACCCATTCCTGCAGCTTCCCGAGGCGCCGCAGGCAGGTCTCCATGCCGAGGATCGCCATCACCTCGAAAAGCCCCGGCGTCGCACCGCGCCCGGTGAGCACCGCGCGCACCGGCTGCGCGAGATCTCCAAGCCCGGCATCCTCCGCCTCGAGAAAGGCCTTTACGTGCTCCTCGAGCGCCTCGTGATCCCCCGACCCCCAGCCATCGGGGAACTGCCCGGTGAGGCTTTCACAGTAGCGCTCCACCAGCGGGACGGAATCCTTTTTCTTTCTGAGGGCCTTGCGCGCGCCCTTGTCCGGCTCCGCGGGATCTTCGAAATAATACCCTATCCTCTCCGGCAGCTCCTCGAGGCGGCTGATACGCTCCTGCTCCAGGGCGATGATGGCCTCGAAACGCTCCCTCCCGCCGCCGCTGGCCACCTCTTCGAGATCAAGCTGGACCTGCTCGGAGCGAAGCAGGAAGGGCAGGGACATCTCAACCAGCTCCTCCAGGGGACGCTGGCGCATGTAGTGGCCGCCGAGATGGTCGAGTTTTTTCAGGTCGTAGATCGCGCCGGAGCTCGAGACCCCATCGAGCGAGAATTTCTCCACCAGGTCCGCGAGGGAGAAGAGCTCCTCCTTGTCGTCGTAGGACCAGCCCATGCGGGCGAGAAAATTGATCATCGCCTCGGGCAGGTAGCCCTTCTCCTCGTACTCCGTAACCGACACGGCCCCATGACGCTTCGAGAGCTTCCCCCCGCCGGGCGCGAGGATCAGCGAAATGTGAGCGTAGCACGGAACGGAAAAGCCGAGGGCTTCAAAGAGGAGGACCTGTTTCGAGGTATTGGGGAGGTGGTCCTCGCCCCGCATGACGTGGGTGATTTCCATGCCGTTGTCGTCACCCACCACCGCCAGGTTGTAGACCGCGCTTCCATCGGCACGGGCGATCACGAAATCCTCGATATCGCTGTTTCGGACCCTGACCTCGCCACGAACCATATCGTCGATCACGGTCTCGCCTTCAGGCACCCTGAAACGGACCGTCGCCTTCTCACCGCGCTCGAGGCGGGAGCTCACCTCCGCGGGATCGAGCTCAACCCTGACCTCCGCGGTAAAGCTTGCCGCGTCGCGGTGCTTCTCCCTGAGCTCGGCCAGCTCCTCGGAGGTCCGGAAGCAATGGTAGGCGCTGCCGCCCGAGAGCAGCCGCTCGACCAGCTCCCTGTGCAGCCCATCGCGCTCGGACTGGAAGTAGGGACCGTAATCACCGCCGACCTCGGGTCCCTCGTCCCAGTCGAGGCCCAGGAAGCGCATCCCGTCAAGGATTGCCGCGGTGGCCTCCGGGGTCGATCTCTCACGGTCGGTATCCTCGACGCGCAGCACGAAGGTGCCGCCGTTCTGCCGGGCGTAGAGATAGTTGAAGAGCGCGGTCCTGGCGCCACCGATATGGAGATAGCCCGTCGGCGAAGGGGCGAATCGAACGCGGACCGCACCGCTGCCTGCTTCCGGGTTGTTGGTTTCCTCGCTCATGTCGCGAAAAATATCCTTCCCCAGCGGTTCACGCAAGGGTAAAGAAACCCGCCGCGCGCGCGCCGAGGTGCCCTCCTCCCCCTTCCCCGCAAGGCCGGGATGAGGTAATAATTGGTCTTCGAGAAAGAAACCTTCCCCCGTTTGGAGTAGAGCTTTGCCCTCAAGCAGCCCAGTCGCCCTCGTCACCGGAGCATCGCGCGGCATAGGACGGGCCATCGCGGTAGAGCTGGCCTCGGCCGGCTACGATAT
>JAKUSY010000169.1 GCA_022451445.1 Planctomycetota bacterium | reverse complement strand
GGCCTGCCACATGCTTTATTCCGACGATGCGCTCTCCGACTCGGCCGACCCGGTAATCTCCAAGGACTTCCCTCCCCACCCGCGCCGCCACGCCCTGACCACGAAACTCCCCCCCGAGCAATGCGCCCACTGCCATTTCCAGGGAGGCAGGATCGGCCTGGCGTTCCGGGGAATCAGGGAGGGAGGCTTTTCCCCCGACAAGACACCCGCCAATGGAGTGACGCTCGGCAGGGAAATGCACGCCCATGGCGCCGACTATTATTTCACCGACGAGGATGACACCAACGACTACGATGAGACACCCCCGGACCTCCATGCGACCGCGGGAATGGTCTGCATCGACTGCCACGTCGGCTCCGATGTACATGGAGATGGCAACATCTACGGCTCGGAGCATTACCAGGTCGGAATCAAATGCGAAGATTGCCACGGCACGGTGAGAGCCGAGATAGCTGAAACCGCCGAGGGCCATTTCGTCAACTCGGCAGGCTCCAGGCTCAGGCGCCTGCGCCGGGACGAGCAGGACCGCATCAGGCTCCGCCTGGCGACAGGTGACCGGGAGCTCAACGTCCCGCAGATCCACACGATCCTCCAGAGCGGGGTCAACGACGCCATGAACGAGGCCATGGGAGTCAATGAGAACGGGTTCTCTCATGCCGACAAGCTCGAATGCTATACCTGTCACACCTCCTGGCGGCAGACCTGCTTCGGATGCCACGTAACTGTCGATGACTCGAGAGAAGCCCGAAATCTCACCACGGGGCTGGATTCGCAGGGAGCCATCTCCGTCCTCCGGGATGACTACTCGCTGGACTTCTTCGCCCTCGGCGAAAACCAGGACGGCAAGATCTCTCCCCTGTGCAGCTCCATGAGCGTCTACGTGACCTATGTCGACACAGATGGCCAGTTGCGCTGGCGCGACAGGGTCAGAACGAGCAGGGATGGTCGAACCGGGTTCGGCTGGAATCCCTTCCACCACCACACGGTGAGCAGGGTCCCCCAGAATTGCGACACCTGCCATCCCGTCGCCGCGGGCGCCGGCGAGGAAAACCCGCAACGGCTCAACGAGACCTATGGCTTCGGCAATGGGCAGTTCCTGTCCGAGGACGGCGAGGGAACTATCCGTGATCTCTCGGCCTTCCTCAACGGCGATGGAGAGCTCATCGGAGAATTCCCGCCTCCCGACACCGGACCGGTACCGGCCCGCATCCGCCGGCGGGCGCTCTCGATCGAGGTTGTCCCCCACCCCCGCCAGGAACGCTGAGCCACCCCAGCCCCCTGCTGAGCTCCCTCGTCAAGGGGGATATCCGTGAGCACCATGGTGTCCAAGGAGGGATCGCCGCCGCTTTTTTTCTCTTCGCGCGGATCGGGTCCGTCACTGGCGGTAAGCACCTTGTACTCTTTGCGCTCGAGCCTGCGCGAGAGCATATCGAGATTATTCTCGTCGTCGTCGACAACCAGGATGGTGTAGTCACTGTTCGCCATCAGAAGAGGATCTCGCAAGCCTCGGATGAAATCAGACCCTTCACGACACCACGGGGCCGCAAATTGCTACAGGCAATAAACAACCTACGAAACAATACGAGCCTGGTGGCCGCCTCACTCCTCGACGATGTTGTTCTTCAGGCGACCCTCGTCGAGGCCCTCGAGCAGGAAGCCGTTGTCGTGGATCTCCCGCCAGTCCGACAGCAGGGTGTCCTTGCCGGCCGCGGTCGGCTCGTGGCTGTAGGCTGAGCCCTCCCGGATCACCACCGGGGTCTTCGCATCGGCGGGACAGCCGAAGGCGTGCAGGTGCTTCCGGTGCATGACGAAATTCGCATCGCCGGGACGAAGGCAGCGGTACTGGCTCAGCTGGTCGTAGGTGTGCTCGCGCCCGGCGGGGAGCACGATGCGATCCGGCCGCTCTCCTCCGGGGAGCACCGGGTGGCCATCGACGAGCCCGTCTTTTTTCACGTTGAGGCGCTCATCATCGATGATCTCGGGCGCGTAGAAGAGGTCCATCTCTCCCAGCACCACCTCGTAGAACTCGGTCTTTCGCCTGTGCAGGTGGGGACTGCAGAACTTGCCCGGATGGACGATCATGAGCTTGTCGCAGAGCCCGCCGAACTGGGCCCATTCCATCCCGCCCTCGGGAAGCCCCTGGACCGCCGGCTCGTTGAGGGCCTGGAAGATGGCGAAAGCCTCGTAGGGCTCGCCCGACCAGAGACCGTTGACGAAGGCCGCATACTGGTCCTCGCCGAAGACCAGCCCGGTGTTGTCGTTGATCATGTCATCCTGGACCGGGTAGCCGCAGGCGATCGCCAGCGCGGTGCATTCCGAGATCCAGGCATCGTATTCCCTGCGGGTAATGTAATTCCTGGTGGCCATGGTTTCTTCCTCTCGCCAAAGCTCTTGATAGTTGTTCCGGTTAAACGGCAGGTCTCTCCGCGGACCGCCGAACGGGCAATATTAACAGGAACCGGGGCGCGGCAGATGAGAGAAAAGCGGCTCCCCGGGAAGAAACCAGGCCCGTTTCAAGTCACCTCGAGAGTTGGACTCGGGTTCGTTTGCAGCTGCTTCCATCGGCAGACCCTTCCTGCGGCGAGTCAACTGATTCCCAGGGGCCCTCCCATCCGGACCATCTCATCCATTTCGCAGGTTCGCTCCACCGCAACCTGTCCTTGAGCGCGGGGGGGCGTCCATGTATGCTTCTCTTTTCACACGAGACGAAACAGGTACAGCCGGAGAACCCCATTGAAAGCAGCCGTTCTTGAAGAACTCGAACAACTGAAGATCGTCGAAAGACCGGATCCGGCCTGCGGAGATGGCGAGGTCATCATCGCGCCCCAGGCTGTCACCGTCTGCTGCTCCCACGTCCGGATCTTCCACTACGGCAACGACCGGGTGGAGACCCCCACGGTCATCGGCCATGAGGTCGCCGGCGAGGTGATCGAGGTGGGCGGAAACGTCGAACGCTTCAAGGTGGGCGATCGGATCGTCATGGGCGCGGATGTCCCCTCTGAAAATTGCCAATGGTCACTCGTCGGCCAGGGCAACCTGAGCGAACAGAACTACGCCATCGGCTACCAGTTCGACGGAGCCTTTCAGCAGAAGATGGTCCTCAACGACCTGACCGTCAAGCTCGGGGCCATCGTCAAGATCCCCGAGAACCTGGAGTACGAGCAGGCCTGTATCGCCGAGCCCCTGGCCTGCGCCATCCACGGGCTCGAGCTGGGCCAGATGGGCCTTGGCAAGAGCATGTGCGTCATCGGCCTGGGACCGATCGGCTGCATGGTCCTGGAGTTATCGAAATACTACGGGGCGGGCAAGGTCTTCGCTGCGCAGAGATCGAAGGGCCGCCTGGAGATGGCGAAAGATTTCCTGCCCGAGGCTCGCTTCATCTGCACCGAGGAAGAGAACCTGGTCGACACCATCATGGCCGAGACCGATGGAGAGGGCGTCGACTTCGTCATCACCACCGCGGGGACCGTCCAGGCGCAGGCCGACGCCATCCAGATCGTCCGCAAGCGTGGCTACGTCAACCTCTTCGCCGGGCTGAAAAACGAGCCCCCGCTGACCATCGACTCGAACCTCATCCACTACCGCGAAGCCTTCGTCATGGGCACCCACGGCTGCAACCTGCCGGATGTCGAGAAGGCGGTCACCCTGCTGGCCGGCGGAAAAATAGACGCGCGAAAATACATCACCAGGTCCTTCCCCCTCGATGAGATCAATGATGCCTTCGCCTTCCATGAATCCCGCCAGGGGCTGAAGGTCGTCGTCAGGCCGCAGGACTGAAAACGCCGTCCCCCGGTAATTTCTAATTCAACCGAACGAGCGAAGAAGACTTAAGGTCCGGTCCCGGGTACAGTAAGATGTAGGTGACGGGTCCAACTGCAGAGAAGGAACCGCGGCAGCCCGTTCCCTTTCGCCCCTGGTCCGAATGGAGAAGAAGAATGAGGAAACCTTCCGGCCGACTAGCCTTCGCCCTCCTGACGGCTTGCATGCTCAGCTGGGCAATCGGCCCCGGAACACTCGCCGCGCAGGAGGCCAAGACTCAGGAGCCCAGTCGGCTCGAGAAGCTGCTCGCAGGAGAGCCCCCCGAGACCATCCAGGACCTCAAGGCCATGCAGGAGCGTTTTCGCTCGCTGGCGGCCCAGCTCGTTCCCTGCACCGTCGGCCTGCGGGTAGGCGGCGCGCAGGGCAGCGGGGTGATCATCTCCGAGGACGGCTACATCCTGACCGCGGGCCACGTCTCCGGCCAGGCCGGGCGGAACGTCACCGTCATCCTTCATGACGGCAAGCAGGTCAAGGGCAAGACGCTCGGCGGGGACTTCGAGCTGGACGCCGGGCTCATCAAGATCGAAGAAAAAGGCGAGTGGTCCTACGCGAAAATGGGCAAATCGAAAGAGCTCGGCCGCGGCCAGTGGTGCATCTGCATCGGCCATCCCGGCGGCTACAGGCCGGGGCGAAGCGCCCCTGTCAGGGTCGGCAGGATTCTCGATAACCGTACAAGCGGGATCCGCACCGATTGTGTACTCGTCGGCGGCGACTCCGGCGGCCCACTGTTCGATACGGAGGGCAGGATCATTGGAATCAACAGCAGGATCGGCACCTCGGTTCGCTCGAACCTGCACGCGCCCATCGACGCCTTCACCAAGGGATGGGACCGTATGGTGAAGGGCGAGACCTGGGGCGGGCGGCAGAGACAGTTCAGCGGGCCTGCCCGCGGCGGCCCCTGGCTTGGCGTAACCTCCGACCCGGACTCCGACAACGCGAGGATCGGCAAGGTGAGCGAGAAATCACCCGCGGCCAAGGCCGGCATCAAGCCCGGCGATATCGTCACCCGCTTCGACGGCAAGAACATCGGCAACTTCCAGGATCTCGCCCGCCTGGTCCGCGAGAAAAAACCCGGTGACGAGGTGGAGATGGCGGTCATCCGCGAGAACCAGACGCTGAAGCTGAAGATCAAGCTGGAGAAATACGAGGGAGACAATTGATGATTCTTTCCCTCCAACAGCCCGGAAAAAAACGCCTCCTCCCTCTGGCGCTCCTCGTCCTCTCGCTGCTGGCTCCCCCTGTGGACGGTCTCGCGCAGGGCAGGAGAGGCAACACTCCCTCGCCCGAGGAAATTCGCAAGCAGTATGAGAAGATGCAGGAAAAGGAGCGGAGCCGGGAGGCCCGCCCCTACGAGCGCGACCATTCAAACATCCATGGCCCGCTGAAAGAAATCATCGCCCGGCTGGGCAACTGCACCGTCCGGGTCTTCTGCGATGGACAGAAGAGGGCCCTCGGCACCGTCCTCAGCAAGAGAGGAGAGGTGCTGACCAAGGCTAGCGAGCTGAAAGGGAAGATCGAATGCCGCCTCGCCGATGGCAGCTCCCTGCCGGCCAGGGTCGTGGGCGTCAGCGAGCCCCATGACCTTGCCCTCCTCCAGCTCGAGGGGGGCCTCATCGGAGAGCTCCAGCCTGTGCGGCTCTCCATGGATGAGCCCCCGTCCGTCGGCAGCTTCATCGCCACAGCCGATTCCGCCGGCGGAGTGCTCGCGATCGGCGTGGTCAGCGTGGCTCCACGAGGACTCAAACAACGGGGAATACTCGGCATCTCGTTCTCCCAGAGGGAGGACAGCACCAAGCTGGGACAGGTCTTCCCGGGCACCGGGGCCGCGAAGGCGGGGCTGAAGGTCGGCGACGAGATTCTCGAGATCGACGGCAAGGCCGTCTCGAGCGGCCGCGAGGTCGCCGAGCTCCTCGGGAAAAAAGTGCCGGGCGACAAGGTTCGCCTGAAGATCATGCGCGCGGACAAGAAGCTCGACATCGATGCGAAGATGGGCAGCGATATCGAGCCTGATCGCCAGAACCGCCTCGACAGGATGAACCTGCTCGCGGGCCCGCTGAGCCAGCGGCGCTCCAACTTTCCAGCCGTATTACAACACGACACCTACCTCTTTCCGAATGAATGCGGTGGACCTGTGGTGAGCCTCGCCGGGAGGGTCATCGGCATCAACATCGCCCGCGGCGGAAGGGTGGAGAGCTACGCGCTTCCCGCGACCGAGACCTTTGAGATCTTCCTTCAGCTGCGCGCCGGCAACCTGGGGCCGTCACCTGACTACCTCGCCCGCCTCAGCGTCTCGGAAATCGACAAGAAGCTGGCAGCGCTCTCAGGCAAGCTCGAGACCGCCGAAAAAACCCTGCAGGACTCAACCCGGCAGATTGAGAAGCTCAAGAGCGAGATCGATGAGCTGCGCAAGGCCCGGATCTCCCATGAAAAGGCAGAGAAGGCCACGCCGACCAGGAGACGTCTATAGGGCTCGTGGAAGCCGGGAAACCCGCCTATCCAGGGTTCCTCAATAACGGACCAGGAGCTCGTGCAGGTTCAGGATCACCCTGGCTACCGAGGTCCAGGCCGCGTGGGAGGCCAGGGGAAGCTTGTCGGCGACCGGCCAATCCCCGGTAGAGACCAAGGCGCGCGCCGCGGCCGGCTCTCCCCGGTAGATCCCGAGATGCCGCTGGAAGAATCGCTCGAATATCTTCGCCTCCCCGGGCGCAGGCTCCCTCTGGAGGGCGGTCCTGAAGGCAAAGGCCAGCCTGGAGGAGAAATCGGCGCCGCCTTCGCGCTGAATTCTCTCGCTGAAGACCCGTGCCGCCTCAACGAAGATCGGGTCATTGAGCAGCACCAACGCCTGCTGGGGCGTGTTGGAGACCACCCGCTCGACGGTACACTCTTCCCGTGTCGGCGCATCGAAGGCCAGGAGGCTCGGATGCAGGAAGGTCCGCTGCCAATGCATATAGATCCCCCTGCGGTAGAGGCTCTCGCCCTTGCCAGGCTTGTAT
>JAKUSY010000168.1 GCA_022451445.1 Planctomycetota bacterium | reverse complement strand
CCTCAGCCTCGGGAACTTCGGGTTCAGCGGCCTCAGCCTCGGGAACTTCGGGTTCAGCGGCCTCAGCCTCGGCGGCGGGCTCCTCGGAGCCCACCTGCAGATCGCCGCTCTCGAGGAGGTCGAAAGCGTCTCTTGCCAGGAGAATGCAATCAGCCTGCAGCACATCAAGGGTGTTAAAATCGCTGACCGCGCTGACCTTGACCTTCTTCAGATTGCGAGCCGAAAGAACGAGGTCTCGATCGTCGGAGGCCGTACAGATGAGAACTCTCTGGTCTTCGAGGCCGCAGGAGGCAAGAACCCCGGCCAATTTCCCGGTCGCGGGCTTCTCGAATTCCAGCCCCTCGATCACCTGGACTTCCCCTGAGTTGAATTTGGAAAAGAGCGCCGAACGCAAGGCGAGGCGTCTCTGTTTCTTGTTGATCGAGAACGAATAATCCCTGGGGTGAGGCCCGAAGACAGCCCCTCCACCTCTCCACAGCGGCGACTTCCGCGTTCCCGCACGAGCGTGTCCGGTTCCCTTCTGCCTCCAGGGTTTCTTGCCGCTGCCCGCCACCTGCGACCTGGTCTTGGTCTCATGGGTACCGACCCTCTTATTGGCCTGGTACATGACGACCGCCTGCTTCAGAAGGCGGTACCGCACCCTGTCATCAAGGCGATCGGAGGAAATGGAGAGCTCTCCCTTGTCCTCTCCTCCCGGTCCCCTGCTGGCGACCTTGAACGTTTGAGCTTTTGTTTCGGCTGCCTTGGCACTCATGACGACAGGCTCTCTTCAATATAGAGATAGCCCCCTCGAGGACCCGGGACCGCTCCCTTGACCAGGAGAAGGTTTTTTACCTCGTCGAGTTCTACCACCTCAAGATTCATGATCTTGCGGTTGGCGTTACCGTAATGACCCGGCCCCTTCTTGCCCTTGGGTACCCGGCCGGGATCGGTGTGCATTCCAGTACTTCCTACCAGGCGAACACTCTTACCACCGTGGGAATTGTCACCCGTGCTGTGGCCGTGACGCTTGACGTTGCCTGCAAAGCCGCGGCCCTTGCTGACCCCTCTTACGTCTACCTTGGACACGCCCTCAAACACCCTGACGCCAATGATATCCCCAGGCTTCACTTCCGTAGCGGGCTCAGGCTCGTCAGCCGCTTCTTCTACTGTCTCCTCTTCGGCTTCCTCCTCAGCTTCGGGTTCTCCGGACTCTTCGGCAACGTCTTCGCCCTCTCCGGAAACCTCTTCGACAGCCCCATCACTCTCATCAGCCACGGCCGTCTCTTCTATCTCCGCGGCCTCCTCAACCTCCTCCGAAGCCTCTTCGGCGACGGGAACGCCGGTGAGGATATCGGCAGGGTCGATGAACGGAATCTCGCGAACAAACCTCTTGGTGTTCACCCCGAGCTTGTCGAAACAAACCTGCTGGGGACGCTTCGCATCCTTGCGACGATCATCAAAACCGATCTGGAAGGAGCTGTATCCATCCTGGCCATCCGTCTTAATCTGGAGAACGGCGCAAGGGCCGGCCTGGAGAACCGTCACCGGTACCCATTTGCCATCCTCGGAGAAGATCTGGGTCATCCCCACCTTCTTACCAAGGAGCGCTTTTCTTGCCTGTCTGCTGAGGGAGGTCATTCGTTCTGTTCTTCCAGGTAATCCCGCACCCGCGCCTCTCACTGAGTGGCGTAGGCGAACTGGGCTCAAGCTTTCATCTTCAGGTTCACACCAGCGGGCATGGTGATCTTACGAAGATCTTCCATCGTCCTGGCGCTGGGATCCAGGATCTCGATCAGCCGCTTGTGGGTCCTGATCTCAAACTGTTCGCGTGATTTCTTATTCACGAATGGAGACCGGTTCACGGTGTACTTCTCGATCCGGGTCGGCAACGGAACCGGACCGGACACCTTCGCGCCAGTTCGCTTCGCCGTCTCCACGATCGCAACCGCCGCCCCATCAAGGACCTCGTGATCATAGGCTTCCATTCGAATACGGATCTTCACAGCTGTCTCACAATCTGGATACTGACTTTTCTTCTACGGCGCCGAGCCTGCGAGCCCACATCAGCCGCAACCCGACCGCACGGTTCTCACCGCCCGGCCTGCGGTCTGATGACTCGCACCACTGGGAGCGCACACGTTCCATCGGCCGAAAAAATGCTCCTGTAGCATCTCCTCAAGCCACCTATATCCCCTCAGCCTGGGAACGCATAAACCTTGACAGTGCAATAACTAAGGATAGCCCCAGACAAAGGGCGAAACCGCCGATTATAGCGACCGATCCATCACTGTCAACAGACAATCCATGGAAAAGAAGACCACCATTCCAGGCCCTGGAATCTCCTGGTGCTCGCTCAGAAGAAAGCCTGTAAATCCTTAATTCCAATCACTTTACAGATTGTCAGAAGAACTTCGCATGGGATCAGATCTGGAACCGTGCCGCAACTTCGTGGGGGACCGCTGAATAAGACTCCGGCTCTATGCTGATCGTTCCCCTCCCCTGGGTCAGAGAGCGCAAAACTCCCGTATATCCGAAAGTTTCAGCGAGTGGGACAATCCCCCGGAGGATACGGTTGCCGCCCTTGAGGTCCACCTCCCTGATGACTGTTCGCCGCTGGTTCAAATCGGTTGAAACCGCTCCGTAATATTCTTCGGGCACCTGGATCTCAAAGCGCATCATCGGCTCCAGAACGAAACTCTGCGCTGAGCTGAGGGCATTGTCAAAAGCGGCATTGGCGGCGGTCGCGAACGCTACCGCCGAAGCCTCACCCTGGCGGGTGGCTCCGCCGGTGACACTGACACGAATCTTCATCAACGGCAAACCAAGTGTCCCCCCCGATTCGACCGCGGCCTCCAGCGACTCTATCACCGCGGGATGAAATTCCAGCGGCACATCTTCCTTCGAAAGCAGATTGATGATCTCACAGCTGCCATCCTCATTGCCCGGTCCGGCTGAGACAGAGATCTTGGCGTACTGGCTACGCTCTCCGATCTTGTGGTCGAAGATCCCCACTCCCTCACAGGTGTCCATGATCGTCTGACGATAAGACACCCGGGGCTTGCCGACCGTCGCCTCCACCTTGAATTCCCGCTCGAGTCGCTGCTTGATGATCTCGAGATGAAGCTCGCCCATGCCGGAGATGACCAGCTGCCCCGTATCCGTATCAGTTCGCCAGCCGAAGGTCGGATCCTCTCGCGCCATTTTCTCGAGACACTCCAGGAGCTTCTCCCTGTCGGCTATCGAAACAGGCTCGATGGCCATGGTGATGACCCGCTCGGGAAAAACAGGAGGCTCCAGGGCGATACCGCTGGATGGGTCAGAGATGGTGTCGCCGGTAGAGGTATGGCGAAAGCCGACGACGGCCAATATGCTGCCGGCCACGGCCTCGTCGATTTGTTCCCGGTGGTTCGCGTGCATGAGATAGAGCTTCTGGGCCCTGTCCTTCTTGCCCGTGCGCGAGTTGAGGAGCTGGGCCCCCGACTTCAGCCTGCCGCTGTAGACACGAATATAGACCAGGTCGCCATGCGAGTCGGCCACCGTCTTGAAAGCCAGGGCGCAGAAAGGCTCCTCCGCGATGAGCTTCCGGATGACCTCTTTTCCCGTATGGGGATTTGTTCCCCGGACCGTTTCGAGATCTCCCGGGGCCGGCAGGTAATGACAGACCGCATCCATCAGGGGCTGCACGCCCTGGTTGCGAAGCGCCGCCCCGGCAAAGACGGGCACCAGCTTCCCGGCGAGCGTCCCCACCCTGATCGCCGCGCGCACCCTGTCCCCCTCGATGTCCCGCCCCTCGAGATAGGCCTCCATCAGCTCATCGTCAAATTCCGCAGCGGCCTCGATCAATTTCTCCCTGTACTCGGCTACCGTATCTTCAAGGTCCCCGGGAATCTCCTCATCGAACATCTTCTCGCCCAGGGATTGAGGATCAAAACGAAGAGCGCGGCGCTCGATGAGATCCACTACGCCATCGAATTCCTTCTCGCTGCCGATAGGCACCTGGGCGGGAACCGCATTGGCTCCCAGCTTTGAACGAATGGATTCGACTACACGGAAAAAGTCGGATCCGATCCGGTCCAGCTTGTTGACGAAAACAAGCCGCGGCACATCGTAGGTGTCCGCCTGCCTCCAGACGGTCTCAGACTGGGCCTGGACGCCACCTGTGCCACAGAAGACGCCAACCGCCCCATCCAGGACACGAAGCGAACGCTCGACCTCGGAGGTGAAATCCACGTGCCCCGGGGTATCGATGATGTTGATCCGGTAATCATTCCAGTCGATGGTTGTCGCCGCAGCGGTAATCGTGATGCCCCGGCGCTGCTCCTCGGGCATCCAGTCCATGGTCGCCGTACCCGAATCGACCTCTCCGATACGATGCTCTTTGTGGGAGTAATAGAGCATCCGTTCCGAAACGGTCGTCTTGCCCGCATCGATATGGGCGATGACTCCAATATTTCGGATAGAGCGTTTTGCCATGCGTTGATTCGAGCCAGTAAAAGCCCATAAAAAAGGGCTGAGAGCAAGGCCCGCTCTCAGCCCTTCAGAATTCTATTATCGATTACCAGGCGAAGTGGGCGAAGAGCTTATTGGCCTCCGCCATCTTGTGAGTATTTTCCCGCCATTGGATCGAGGCCCCCTGCTTCTGGAAAGCATCGAAGAGCTCATCTGCGAGGCTCACGGCCACTGGCTTCCCCTTGCGTCCGCGCACGTTGCCGACGATGACGCGTACCGCCAGGGCCTGCATGCGCTTGCGGGTGATCTCCATCGGCACCTGGTAGGTCGCTCCGCCAACACGCTTCGACCGAACCTCGAGATTCGGCTTCACGTTGTCGATCGCCGTGAGAAAAATATCGAGCGGCTCATGCCCCTCGATCCGCTTGCCGATCATCTCCATGGCGGAATAGACGATCTTCTGGGCGACCGTCTTCTTCCCGTCTAGCATGATCTGGTTGATGAACTTGGAGACGACCAGGTTGTCGTAGACGGGATCTCCCTTGAGATACCGTTCAGTCGACTTGAACTTGAACTTGGTCTTCTTTTCTGTCTTTTTCTTGGATCGTCTTGGTCTGGGCATGCTTCAGGTTTCTCTATATCAACCGCGTTTTCGACCGTACTTGGAGCGGGACTGCTGGCGGCCATCAACACCAAGGGTATCAAGCGTCCCACGAATGACGTGGTAGCGGACACCCGGAAGATCCCTGACTCTCCCGCCGCGGACAAGAACTATATTGTGCTCCTGGAGATTGTGCCCGACACCGGGTATGTAAGCCGTGATCTCCTTGCCGTTGGTCAGACGAACTCTCGCCACCTTGCGAAGAGCTGAATTCGGCTTCTTGGGAGTCATGGTCTTGACCTGCAGGCACACACCCCTCTTCTGGGGGCAGTTATCGAGCACCCGCGACTTACTCTTGCGCTTGGCCTTCTTGCGGCCCTTGCGAACAAGCTGATTGATGGTAGGCATTCAGATTTCCTTGTGGGATTTTTTCTGCCGTCAAAAACTACTTATCAAGAACCTCGGGAGTATCCGCCTCTACAGACCCGCCGACAATTCCGGCCACCAGGCTGTCGATGCTTTCCTTCGGCTCCGGCGCCACCGGGCGGGCAACGGGCTCGCCAAGCTTCTTAACACTCTGCTCAAGGTACTCCTTGAATCCGGTACCGGCCGGCACGAGATGCCCAAGAATAACATTCTCCTTGAGGCCGACAAGGTTGTCGGTTTTACCGCTGAGAGCGGCCTCAGTCAATACTTTCGTAGTCTCCTGGAAGCTCGCAGCGGAAATAAAACTGTCGGAATGCAGGGATGCCTTGGTGATACCCAGCAGCAGAGGTTCGGCCGTAGCAGGTTTCCTGCCCTCCTTCAAGATGGCGTTATTTACCTTTCTGAAGCGGAATTTGTCGATGATGGTCCCAGGAAGAAGATCCGTATCACCGGGATCTCCGATCTCTACACAGCGAAGCATCTGTGAAACGATGATCTCGATGTGCTTGTCGTCTATGGTCACGTTCTGGGACCGATAAACTGTCTGGACCTCCCTCAGGAGATACTGCTGCACGGATTCTTCACCCTTGATACGGAGGATGTCCTTCGGAAAAACCGGTCCGTCCACCAGGGGGTCTCCAGCCAGGACGACATCTCCGGTATGCACCCGGAAATGCTTTCCGTGGGGAATGACGTGCATCTCAGGCTCACGCCCTGACTCCTCGTTGGTCACGCTGATGACGAACTTGCCGCGCTTCTTCTCTTCCTCGAGCTTGACGACGCCATCGATCTCGCTGATGACCGAGGGGTTCTTCGGTTTTCGAACCTCGAAGATTTCCGTCACGCGGGGCAGGCCTCCGGTGATGTCCTGGACCTTGTCCATCGCCCTCGGGCTCCTTGCCAGGAGGGTCCCCGGGGTAATCTTCTGGTTCTGCTCGACCTCGATATAGGCCTTCTCGGGAATAGGATAAACAGCCAGTGAATCACCGGCCTTGTCCTTGATGATGATCTGCGGGTGACATTCACCCTTGTGCTCGATGATCAGGTAGCGGGTCTTATTGGAGACCGTGTCAAGCTCCTTCTGCATCGTGACGCCTTCGATGATGTCATCGTACTCGACCAGGCCATCCATCTCAGCCAGGATGGGGATCATGTGGGGCTCCCAGGTCAGAACCTCTTTGCCGGACTTGACCTTACCCCCCTCGGCAACGTGAAGGATAGCGCCCGCGGGAACAGATGCCGTTTCGAGATCGCGGCCCTTATCATCCCGGATGATCACCTCACCGTTGCGATTCAGAACGACATCCTGTTTTTCCTCGTTGGTGACGAACTTGATGTTCTTGTAATGGATCTC
>JAKUSY010000167.1 GCA_022451445.1 Planctomycetota bacterium | reverse complement strand
CCCCGTGGATGGTGCCGAAGAAAGCCATGAAAACGCCGACCTGGTAGAGGTAGGTCAGGCTCGAGTGGATCTGGGAGAGGAAGTCTTTTTGCACCGTGAGCAGCTCGTTGCCGGCAGGCGCGATCTTGGCGGGGTGCAGGACCTCGGCTCCGAGGATGATAAAGGCGTAGGTAAAGACCACGATGCACAGGAAAGAAACCGTCACGTCGATGGCCGGAGCTCGCAGCCAGCCGAGCCCGCGGCGAACCTGTTCAGGATCCTGCGGCAGGGGGATCGGCCCGGTGTTGTAGGCCGGGTTGTAGAGATTGAATTTCTTCATGAGCCCCCACCCCTTCTCGCGCAGGATGCCGACGTAGCCGAGATAATCCTGCGTGCCGCCGCCCATAGCGCCGACATAGACGGCGATCTCCTGGAAAACAGGCTTGCTGCCGAAATCGTCCGGATACTTTTCGAGAGCCCACGCGGGAAAATCCGGCAGGCTGGGAATAAAGGTGCCGGCGATGATCGCCATGAGGTCAGGACTGGAGGCGATCGCCGCCGCCAGCAGGCTCAGGAGCAGCAGCCCGACGAGCAGGGTCTGGACTCTCTCCAGCAGCTTGTAGGTCTGCAGCAGGGTGATCGAGATCGCAACGGCGACGAAGCCCGTCCCCCAGATCTTAACCATGAACTCGTAGCCGACCCGGGCATCGGAGCCATCCTCGCCGGCGGAGATCCCGGCAATCCAGTTCACCAGCTGGCCGAGCATCTTGGGCAACCCCCCGAGCCAGAAGGGGAAGCAGATGATCGAGATCCCGGCCACCAGCCACGGGAACCAGCCGCGCAGCAGCGGCAGGCGGTTCCAGCTCCTGAGCGGATGCTCGCCGGTGAGGGTGATGTAGCGCGAGCCGCAGTAGATCTGCAGACCCTTGGCGATCGCCGCGGCCAGGAAGAGCCAGAGCAGGGAATAGCCGAAGACGGCGCCGCTCCTGGAGGCGAAGACCGTCTCGCCGCTGCCGATGGTGATCGAGGCGATGATCGCGCCCGGTCCGAAATACTTGAAGAGCGTGGAGAGCCGCGGCTGGCTGAGCTCGGCGGGCAGCTCCGGGTACTCCAGCACCTCGCCTTCCGGATCGACCTGGTCTTCTGACGTCAAGGCATCCTCCTTCCCGCCTTGCCCGGCGGTCGTGACACCTTACGCCGGAGCCGGCGAACGGTTCAAGGATCTAAACGGCCGAGGAGCACACCGGCTCAGCGGCATTCGAGCCCGTCCTCGGTAAGATCGATACCCTGCTGGGGGAACGGCGCCGCGGGCGGGGGGCCGGAGCGGAAGAGGTAGTCCAGCGTACCGATGGCATCGCTGAGCCCCAGCTCGCCATCATCGTTGAAGTCGGCCGCATCGGAACAATTCACCTCCCTGCCGAGAAAGAGGTGGAAGAGCGTATGCAGCCCATCGCTGATATCCAGCACATTGTCCCTATTGCCATCACCGCGCAGGAAGAAGTCCCCGAGATCGCCCTCGTACTCGATGGCGTCCTCGAGCACGAATTCCTCTCCCTCGGGCGGAACCACGCGAATATCCACCACCTGGTCCCTGGGAAGCGGCGGAGCCGCACGGGGCGCGATGACGCGCAGCTCTTCCTCGGAGACCAGCGTGATCTCCGAAGCCTCGGCGTCACCAAAAAATACCCGCATCCCCTCGACGAGGTTGGTGCCGACGAAGGTTACCTCGAAGCCGCCGCCGACCGGCCCCCTCGACGGGAACCACGCCGTCACCCTCGGATCGCCCGAGATCGCCGTGCTCTCGACCACGATGGACGCCGTCGAGATGAGCTCGCCGGCGGTATTGAAGCCGACGAATTGAAACTCGTTCACCGCGGCGGTCAGCTCAAAATCGAAACGCCAGCGAACCTGGGTGGTCCACTCGGGCTCCAGCGGGGTGAGGTCTCCATCTCCTATCGAGTAGAAGAGCTGGGCGACCTGCACCGGAGCCTCGCCCTCGAGCCTGACCAGGGTATCGTCGGTGGTGAAACCATTGCCGTTGTTGGTCCTGATCCTGAAGTTCGTTGTCGTCGAGGAACGGATCTGATTCTGCACAGTGCCGGCGCGGCTGGAGATGAATCCCAGGAGCCCCCCCGTGTTGAGGCCGATATCCCTCTGCAGGGCAGACATCCAGGGAGTGGCTCCATTGCGGGACCAATGCCCCTGCAGAAATTCATGCAGAACGCGATAATAGATACGCCGCGAGGCGGGCCGCGACATCATCCTGGCGACATCCGCATCGGCGGTCGGAAAGAGCGGGAAGTTCTGCTGTCCGAAGCTGTTGTCCATATCGAAGGGCAGGATGCCCCAGAGGCCGGTGGCGCTGTTGAAGGACAGGTAGCCGTTGTGGCCATTGCCGATGGAGAAGGCGTCCCATCCGCCGATAAGCACCCGCACCGAGATGACCCGCAGCCAGGCCTCGACGTCGAGGATATCGCCGATCCGGGCGTCAAAATCCGTCGCCGACCTGGTGACCTGGCGGTCCATCACCCGGGCCAGGTTCACCAGCGGCACCCAGTCGTCCCGGGTCTGGTTCATGCTGTGGAAGTAATAGCCGCGGTAGTTCTCGGTCTCCTCTCCCATGTATCGGTAGGAGGCGCCATCCCAGGCCACCCGCGAGCCGCCGTCGTTGAAGTTGAGGCGCCCGTTGGCCTTCAGCACCGGGCCATCTCCCCCCTCCGCTCCATACCACTTCTGCACATAGTCCCTGTCGACCGACTGGAAGAGCCCGTAGCTGGCGCCGCCGGAGCCGTTGAAGTAATTCCTGACGAAGAAGTAATCGGCGGTCGGTGACGGCGTCGCCTCGCTGCCGTTTCTTCCCACCAGGAAGTAGGCGGCTCCTTCAGCCGGATTGGCGCCGCGGCTGGTCAGGTTGATCGCGGTGCGGCCGCGGTGGAAGACCTTGTCCTTCTGGAAGCTGACCCGGTAGTTGTTGCGGCCCGGACGGCCCCAGGGGCTCCCCCGGTAGCGCACCCCGACGTTGTACATGACCTCGTCGTTGTTGAAGACGAAGGCTCCATCGAGAAGATTGTTGGAGTGGAGCATACGGCTGGAGAGCTCACTGGTTTTCACGTCATCGAGGATCACCCGCGACGCATCGACGTTGGTGCTGACCCGGCCCGCCGCCTGCAGCAGAAGCGTGTGCTCGGGAGCATCCCTGGGATAGCGCCGCACCGCGCCGCTCTCATCCTCGGCCTCGAGGTAGAAAACGACCTTGCGGCGGGTGGCGAAGCCGCCCATGCGGCCCTGGAAACGGCCCTCGCCATTGGACTCATCAGCCATGTCGACGACGGAAAAATCTCCCCGCGGGCTCCCCTCGCGGTATAGCAGGCGAACCCTGGAGATTCCATCGGAATCGGAAATGCGGGCCCGCACCGAGACCAGCTCTCCCTGGGCCGGGGAGACCGGGTCATGCGAGACGGAGCTGATGACCGGCCCAAGGTTGGCGCTGCCTGTCTCTTCGCGGAGATTCTCCCGTACGCTGTTCTCCCTTCCGGGCGTTCCGAGATTCAGCGGCACGGTAAGACGCAGCTTGCCTCCGAGGGTGTTTCCCGAGAGATTCGCTGACGGCCCCGAACGACAGCACCAGGCTCCACTGGTAAAATCAGAATGGCCGATGAGCAGGCTGGTACCGCGCAGCCAGCGGGCCCAGAGCGAGACCCGGTGAGCTCCGTTGCTCATGCGCGGAGAGGTGTCGGTCTCGAGCCGGTTGACCGTGGTGTCGCCCTTGCCGGTGGCGACAACCTCCAGGCAGGCGTTGCCCGAGTGGGCATCGTAGGTCACCCGGCTGCTGTAGATATGGGTACCCTGGATCCGCCAGGGCGCCGTATTGGTCTCGAAGCCGCCGTTGGCGATGTGATTGGCGCCCGTAGCGGTGCGAACCACCGAGATGTCATCGAGGAGGCAGGCTCCCTTCTCGACCAGGAAGAGGTGAAGCTCGGCTTCACCGCTGCGTTGGTAATTACTGACCGAATAGCTCAGCTCCTCCCATTCGGCCTTTTCGCTCTCGTCGCTGGCCTCCCAGGCCGAGGCGACCGAGTTGTCCTGGCGCGGATCGATCAGCTCGAGGCTGGAGCCCCGCCCATCGGCCCAGATGGACCAGCGGCCGCCGTCATAATAACGCACCCTGTCCACCGGGTTGCCCCAGCCGTCCACCAGTTCGATGTTCTCGCCCCCATCGGCGAGCAGACCCTCGTAGGGACCGACGACGTTTTGGATGGCGTAGCGTTCGCGAACCTGAACGGGCTCCTCGGCGATCACGAGATAGGCTCCCGGGCCGATCATCGAGCCGGACTCGAAGGTATATTCGATGCCCTTGCTGAACCTGAAGCCGGTGAGATCGATCGCCTCCGTTCCCCGGTTATAGAGCTCGACGAATTCTCCCGTACGGTCTTCGGGCGGATTGTAGAAGAGCTCATTGATCACCAGGTCCCGCGTGGCGGCAACCTCGTTGGGGGCCGCGCGCGTAGGCGTCGCCGAGATCCACTCCAGGGCGGCCCCGTCGGGATAGCGCTGGTGCGACCAGCCGGCGGCGGCAACCGCCTCGGGCGCGGAGCGGTCAAAGGTCGATGCCGCGAGGCAGGAGCCCTCGGAATCGAGCAGGAAGAGCCTCGCCTCCGTTGCGGCGAAATCGAAGCCGCCCTCGGCCTCGGTCACGACCGCGAAGCCGCCGGGAGCGATGCTCGCGCCGGCGGGAAACGTGAAGGCGTCCAGACGCGCCGGGTTGTCGGTGAGACGATGGCCGGCGAGGTCGAAGGCGCCGGCGCCGCGGTTGTAGAGCTCCACCCAGCCGGTGCCTGCCTCGGCGCCGCGGTAGAGCTCGTTCAGGGAGAGCCCTCCCCTGCCGCCCTCTCCCTCGACGATAAGGCTCCGCCTGAGAAGCCGCGGCGCGAGGCTGAAGTCGGAGCTGGTCAGGGAAAAATTATGTCCCGCGATGGCCACTACGTTCTCGCCCTCGACGAAGGCGTCGGCGGGCAGGAGGAAGAGCTCCTCGTCGCGAGCCTCGTGCGAACCGGTGGCGGTGCCCTCGAAGTCGAGGGCTTCATCGCAATTGCTCGAGGCCACCAGGCGGCCGTTGACGAAGGCGCAGAAACCGTCATCGAAGAGCATCCCGAGAAAGAAATCTCCCGGCGCAGCCAGCTCCTCGGCACTGAACTCGACCACCTTGCGAATCGCCAGGCTGGAATAGCTGCGCCGCATGTCCTCCAGGACCGTCGTGTCATCGTTGTCTCCGTAGCCGAAGCCGGGAGCGCCGGAGTCCCAGCCGGAATCATCAAAGCCCGTATCGCGCCAGGCCGTCGGAGGATTCGAGAAGGCCTGCGTACCGCGGCGGTAGCGCCAGGTCTCGCCGGCCTCGACCAGGATCGCCTCGTCGAAGCGCGGCCCCTCCTCCTCGGGGAAGTTCGACCGGCCGGGGCTGCCGCCGAGCTCCGGGCTCCAGGTCCAGCTCTCCGGCTCCTTGCTGTCGAGGTGGATTCCCTTGATGACCAGGCTGTGCCCGGTACCATCAGACGCGGTCGGCCACTTGCCCTCATCGCGGTAGCGGATGCTCTGCAGTGGGATGCCGACATCGTTGGCAAGCTCGAGGCGTTCGCCGCTGCCATCGAGGCGGCCAATGAAATTGCCGAAGACCAGGTTGGCATCGAGGCCGTAGCGCTCGATGACCGCGTCACCGTCAGCGCAAACGACGAACTTCTGGTTTTTCCCCAGGATCGTCCCGAGAGGAAACTGGTAGGTGATACCGCCTGAAAACCGGTAGCCAGAGAGATCCTCGGGGGTCGTGGTGTCCGAGGCGATCTCGACGAACTCCAGAGAGTCGAGGTCCACGCCCGGGTTGTAGTGAATCTCGGTGATCACCACGGCCCGCAGCGGGCCGCAGGCGAGCAGGACGAAAAACATCCCCGCCAGGCTCAGCAGTTGTCTATTCACTGGAAAACTCCGGCTGCCGCTCGAACGCGCGGCACAAACCCATGAACAATCCGGCCGCCACCGGCCGGATGCTGTTCAGACAATTGTAATGGATGGATGGAGCCGAGGGCATACCTGAATACATTACTTTACTACCAATAGAAATAGTGGTTACAATGCTCGGCTATCAACCGCCTTACATGGGTCAAGAAATGAGGCGGAAAACCTGGTTTTTGAATATTCGTAGCCGGTCTGGAACCGTCGGTTCCTGAATAACCACAAGGAGCCCGTTATGCGCTACCTGTCTTCATTCTGCCTGTCCGCTCTCCTGTTGAGCTTGAGTTTTTTCGCCACCACTCCCGCAGAAGGACAATTCAGTGTCCCGCTCCGGATCAACTGTGGTGGCCCGGAAATCACCGACTCCAACGGCAACACATGGCTCGGCGATGAGGGAGAGAACGCCGACCCCCTGGATATCCGCCCCAATGACCTTGGCGGCTCGCGGGCCATCGCGGCCTGGGCGAATCCGAACCCGGCCAGTGTCGCGGCGCTCGGCTTTGGCGGCACCGCCGAAGATGTCAACATCTTCAGGAGCATCCGCTGGGATGTAGGCGGCGACGCGGATGTGTGGCATATGGTGATCCCGATTCCAAACGGGGAATACACTGTTAACTTCTACCTCTGCGAGGCCGGCGGCGATGGCCGCCACTACTCGCTCTGGCTCGAGGATGCGGTCGTCGAAGCGGACGCCCACAGCCTCGCCTTCCCCGTCGGCGAAGGCATCGTAGCGGGCCAGAACATCGCCGGACGCTACTCCTTCGAGACGGAGGTGGTCGACGGCTCACTCCACGTCGGCTTGACTCCCCCTCCGGCCGGAACCCCCGGCGCGGCGGACATCAACGCCATCCTCAACGCTCTTGAGATCCTTCCGCTGGGAT
>JAKUSY010000166.1 GCA_022451445.1 Planctomycetota bacterium | reverse complement strand
AAAGAATTCGAGGCTCGGAGCGGGCAGCAAAGCCAGCCACCTGAGCTATATTGGAGATGGAGATGTAGGGGAAAAGGTCAACATCGGGGCCGGCACCATTTTTGCGAACTACGATGGAAAGGACAAACACCAGGTGACGGTCAAAGATGGGGCGTTCATCGGCAGTGGAACTATTCTCGTCGCCCCTGTAACCGTGGGCAAGGATGCGATGACCGGGGCGGGATCCGTTATCCTGCAAAATCGGGATGTTCGCGATGGGGAGGTTGTTGTCGGGGTTCCGGCGCGGCCACACAAAAAAAATAAAGAAGATGGCGGCGGTGGCAGCTGTCAGGATTAGTTGAAATTTGATCGTACAGGTACGGTCGCGCCGGCCTGCAGTGAAACTCGAGAGGATCGGATCGATGGACGAAATTAAACTTATTGCTCAGGAACGCTCGGACTACGGCAGAAAAGCTTCGAGGACATTCCGCAAAGAGGGATTGCTGCCGGCCAACATCTACGGCCTTGGCAAAGAAAACCTGACGGTGACCGTCAACACGAAAGAGTTCACCCGCATCTTCATGGCGGGGCATCGAATCTTCACCCTGGAGGTTGGCGATGGAAAAGAACAGAGCGTGGTCAAGGAGGTCCAGTACGACAATCTCGGATCAGAGGTTATCCACGTCGACTTTACCCGCATCGATATCACCCAGAAGATCACCCTTGATGTGGGAGTCGAGCTGATTGGAACGGTGGCTAGTGGGATGCTCCAGTTCCCCATGAAGGAGGTCAAGGTGGAGAGCCTCCCGGCCGGCTTCCCGGCCTCGATTAGCATCAATGTCATCGAGTTGAAGATAGGAGATGTCATTCGCATCGAAGACCTCGAGGTTCCCGATGGATGCGTGTTCACGGATGATCCGGATGCGTTGGTCCTGCAGGTCGTCGCGCCCATCGAGGAGGTCGAGGAGGAAGCGGTCGAGGAGGTTGGAGAGGAGGCCGATGGCGCGGAGCCGGAGGTGATCGGCAAGCCCCAGGAGGATGGGGAAGAGGAAGGCGATGCCGAGGACTCGGGAGAGTAAAAACTGAAAATTATCGTTGGCCTGGGAAACCCGGGAAAGAGATACGCAGGATCGCGTCACAATATCGGCTTCGATGTCGTCACGCGGTTCGCGGACCGGCAGGGTTTCCCATCTGAAAAAAAGAAATTCAACGCCCTCTACTCGGAGGGGTCACTGGAAATCGGAGGTGTCACTGAAAAGGTCTGCCTCGTCCGCCCACAGACCTTTATGAATTTGAGCGGAAACGCGGTCAGGAGCTTCCTCGGGTATTTTCTTCGGGATATCGAAGTCGACCTGAAGGAGCAACTGCTTATTGTTTATGACGATATGGACCTTCCCGAAGGTAAGCTTCGTTTCAGATGCGATGGAGCCTCCGGGGGGCACAAGGGGATCCGGTCCGTCCTCAGCCACGTCGGCCACGATCTTTTTTCGCGGCTGAAAATCGGTGTTGGGCGAGACACGGCCGCCGAAGCTAAAGATTACGTTCTCGAAAAAGTCACTGGAAAGAGCCTGGAGGCCTTAAATCAGGCTGCTGAACGTTCCTCAGAGGCCCTCGCGGTTTGGCTGCAGGACGGTGTCGAATCCTGTATGAACCGTTTCAACCAAACAGAAGATTGACCAGAAACGCATTCTATATAAAATCGTCTGACAGCCTGGATTCTCCGGGCGCACAGAGCACAGGAGGCTCGGATTGAAACTTTACGAAGGACTCTTTTTATTTGACGCCAACCTCGCCGCGAAGGATTGGCCCGGCCTAGAAAAACATGTTGGAGATCTGCTCCAGAAAAACGAAGCGGATCTTGTTTATTCGGAGCGCTGGCCGGACAGGAAGCTGGCCTACGAGGTGAAGGGGTGTCGTAAAGGAACCTATTTCCTGACCTATTTCAACGCTCCCGGGCCAGCCATCACAACCCTGCACAGAGATGTTCAGCTCTCAGAGCGTGTCTTGAGGCTCATGGTCCTTCAGAACGAATACATCGAGGAAGTGCTGGATGCTCACAAGGCCCGCCAGGCCGAGAGAGAGGCAGCCGCGCAGGCCCGCAAAGAGCCCACTGAGCCCGCCGCTGAAGAAGCAGCCGAAGCCCAGCCCGCAGAGGACAACTCAGCAGAGAGCCCCGAGCCTGCGAAAGACCAGTTGGCGGAAGGCGATGGGGACGAGGAGTCGGCCTCGGGCGAAGAGGCTCCTGAGACTGCCGTGACTGTTGAAGAAGAGGACGCTCCTGACGCAGCCGTTGAGTCCGAGCTTCCTGCAGATAAAAGCGATCCTGAGGTGGAGGCTGAACCGGCCGCTGAAGACGAAAGCCAACAGTCCGAAGAAGGCGAATCCGCCGCCGCGGACTCTACCGAAGAAGAAGCGGAAGATTCCTGAGATTTAATTGCGCCATGTTTTTTTCCCTACAGTATTGCTTTGAAGCTGGTGAAGTTCTCCGGCATATGACGGATCAAGCGAGACGAATCGATGCCTAATTTCAACAAGGTAATTCTCATGGGCATGGTCACCGCGACTCCGGACTTGCGGCAGACCCCCAATGGCACAAACGTTACCGAGGTAAATCTCCACCTGAGGCGGAAGTGGACCAATCCCCAGGGAGAAGAGAAGCTCTGGAGCGACTGGGTGGATGTGACTTTCTGGGGGCGTACAGCTGAAACCATCTGCCAGTACATCCAGAAAGGGCGGCCACTTTTTGTCGAAGGCCGCCTGAGTTTCCGGGCGTGGGAATCAAAGGAAGGGCAGAAACGCAGCAAGGTCGATGTCACCGCGGAGAACTTTCAATTTATCTCCCCGCCCTCCGAGCAGGGAGGGGGAGGCCAGGATCCGGAAGATTCCATACCCTATTTTAATAAGGTTTTCGTAATGGGTAACCTGACCCGGGATCCCGAATTGCGATCCGCAGGCACAGACCGATCCGTCACGACAGTCACCATAGCGGTCAATCGCAATTGGAGCGATTCAGGGGGTCAAAAGCAGGGAGAGACCGCCTTCATCGGTGTGGATTTCTGGGGCAACGAGGCCGAGGAGGTCTGCCGGCTGTACAAGAAAGGCACCCCCCTGTTTGTCGAGGGGCGCCTGACTAAGCAAAGCTGGGATGACAAGACAACCGGTGAAAAACGCTCAAAGGTCTGTGTTACCGGCGAGAACTTTCGGTTACATGAAGCCTACGGAAGCGCCTCTGGGAACAGCCCTGGAGGGGGGTTTTCATCAGAATCCGGAGATCCGGGGCCGACAGAGCCCGCCCCCGAGGCTCCTCACATCGATCCCATGAGTCAGGAAGACGAAGAGGTCCCGTTCTAAGGCGCCACATCCACGCAGGAGACCTCGCGTCAGTCGAACTATTTAGAAAGAAAGAACCATGAAGCTACTCTTGCAGCGCAATATCGAAAAGCTCGGGAACATTGGAGACATCGTCGAGGTGGCTCCCGGTTACGGGCGCAATTACCTCCTCCCCAAGGGCCTTGCCGTTGAAGTCACGGCCGACAACATCAACCGTTTTGAAGGGATGAGGCGGCGCCTGATCGCCCTCGAGCAGGAGACCAAGGAAAAATTCGAGGTCCTGGCCAAGGAGATCGAGAAAGCATCCTGCACGGTGGTAACCAACGCCAGCGAGGAGGGGCACCTCTACGGCTCCGTGACCGCCCGTGACATAGCGGCTCAATTTTCCGCCGAGGAAATTGAAGTTGAGCCGAAATCAATCATCCTTCCTGAGCCTATCAAGGAATTGGGCATCTACATGGTGAACATCAGGCTTCACCCCGAGGTTGAATGCGAAGCGAAGGTCTGGGTGGTCAAAGGAGATGAAAGCCAGGTCGGCTCCATGGCCTTCCTGGACGAAGATGATGAAGACTCCGGCGAGCCCGGCACCGAAGAGGCCGAGCCCTCGGATGGGGCAGTCGATGGCGGCGAGGACGACGAGCCCCAGGGAGAAGATGAAGGCAATGTTTCTGAAGAGTATGTTGAAACTGAAGAAGGCAGCGCCGATGATAGCGGGCCTGAGGACTGAGTCGCCTTTCTTAGTATTGGTGGATTAAAAAAGGGCGCGGAGGCCCCCGGGCTTGACAGCCCGGCGCACTATCCGCGCCTGCCGGAAAAAGCCCTTGCGGGCTGTACAGGTGGTTGAGTTGAGCGAGCGAGATCTGCCGCATAATATCGATGCAGAAAAAAGTGTTCTTGGCGCTTTGCTTGTAGATTGCGAGGCTGCCCAGGGCGTTTTCGGCATCCTGGGTCCGGACGATTTTTACAGCGACCGCCATAAACGAATATTCGACGCGGCCTCCCATCTCCACAGCACTCATCAGTCACTCGACCAGATACTTCTGTCGGAAGAGATCAAGAACCGTGGAGAGGCTGAGAGCACCGGCGGCATCGACTATCTCGATGAGCTCGAGGATTTCATGCCGGCGGCGGGAAACGCCGAGTACTACGCGAAAATCGTCAAGGACAAGGCCATCCTGCGTGGGCTGCATGAGACCTGCGCCTCGATCGTAAGCCAGATTTACGAATCCAGCCAAAGCGCCAAGGAGCAGCAGGACGCGGCGGAGTCCGCCCTCTTCAATCTTGGCGAGACCGCCTCCGCACGGTCCGACTTCTCGCCCATTAAAGACGACGTGATGCTCGTCCTCGACAACCTCGACAAAGAGTCTGACCTTGGATTCAAGACCGGCTATACGGACCTTGACGATCTCCTCATCGGCCTGATGCCCTCGCAGTTCGTTATCATTGCCGGACGACCCAGCATGGGAAAAACTTCCTTCTGCCTGAACGTGATTCGAAACATCGCGGAGGGGCTGGGTGGTGAGGCCTCCGCCAAAAAGGTCGGGATTTTCAGCTTGGAGGTCTCCAGCCTGGACCTGGTTACCAATCTTCTCTGCATCAGCGCCGGAGTCGATTCTCAGAGGGTCAGAGGAAAAAAGCTCTCCCCGGAAGATCACGGGAAAATCACCGAAGCAGCTGGCCGCCTGTATCAAAAAAAGATTTTCATAGATGACACTCCGGGCCTCACCGTTCTCCAGTTGCGCACCAGGGCCCGGCGCCTCCACAGGAAAGAGAAGCTCGATCTCATTGTAATCGACTACCTCCAGCTTATGGAGGGGACCTCAAACGAAAGCCGGCAGCAGGAAATTTCGGCTATCTCCAGGGGGCTGAAAGGAATAGCGAGAGAGTTGAAGGTGCCGGTCATCGCTGTTTCCCAGCTCAGCCGCAAGGTTGAAGATCGCGAAAGCAAGCGCCCCAGGCTGGCCGATCTGAGGGAGTCCGGCGCCATCGAGCAGGATGCTGACCTCGTACTCATGCTCCATCGGCCCGAGTACTACCTAGAAGGCGGCAGTGAGCAGAAAGAAAAGGTCAAAAACGATGCCACTGTGCTCCTGCTGAAAAACCGGAATGGCCCCACAGGAGATGTCAGCCTGCACTTCATCAAACACCTCTTGAGGTTCCAAAACCGCTCCTGGCGCGATGATGAGGGCGATTACGCCTCCTCGGAGGAGGCCCTCCAACTGGCTGAAGCTGCGAGCCAGACAGCCGATAAGGGCTGAAATCAGCTATAGGGGGGTTTTGGGTGTTGATTTGGCTTTGAGGCTCCTGTTTACATGAGTAAAATGTCCGGCCTTGAGTGTATTTTTGTGTATCGAAGTTTGTCGCGATTGTGGATGCTTGCGGCAAGTGAACAGCAGGATTATTTCATCCATTTAAGGGGCTGAAGCGTATGAGAAAGTTACGGTTACCCGTCGCATTGTTAACTCTTTCCCTTTTATGCGTTTCTGGATGTTTTCTTTTCCTCAGCGCCCAGGCCTTTACGACCTTTCTTCCGCCTCGGACGGCAGTTGTAGATATTTCGAAGATATTTGACAGCTACCAGAAGCAAATCGACAAGTCAGGCGAATTGAAGGTGGTTTTTGATAAAGCCAAACGGCTGATGGACGCCCTGAAAGAAAATATAGAGATTAAAGAAGAGGAGCTGAAATCCATAAAACAAGACTCTCCCGGCTATGCGCGAATTTTCTCAGAGCTCCTCGAATCGCGGAGAAAGTTCCGGGAAGGGCAGAAAAAACACGGGGAAGATATCGCCAAACGGCAGGCCGCTGTTATCAAAGAAATCCGAGATGAAATCGCCCGCGAGATAGAGACCGTCGCCACATCTAAGGAGCTGGACCTTGTCTTGGAGAAGGCGGTCACTGCGGAGATCCAGCGAGGCACCGGCTTTCATTGGAAGATCATACATTTTGCCAAGCCGGAATATGACATCACAAAAGAAGTGACTGATCGGCTCAACAAACGCTACAAGCGGCCTGGCGTAGGTGGTGGATAAAAAGTTCGAACCTGGGCCGACCCCCTGGCTGGGCTCGGCAGGGACTGGTATCGAATCAGCATTTACAACTCCATGCCAACTCAGAAGACCATATCCAGCGTAGCCTGCTTGAGTGGAACCGGCCTCCATACCGGAGCCGATGTCGCAGTCGAGTTGCGCCCCGCGCCCGCCAGGAGCGGGGTCGTTTTTGTACGGACAGATCTGCCCGGAAAGCCCAGGGTTCAGGCCTGCCCGGAAAACTCCGGACGAAAACCTCGCTGCACAAGCCTCGTCCGGGGAGATGCGAATGTCCAGACTGTCGAGCACCTGATGTCGGCACTCTTCGCCACCGGGGTCTGCAACCTGGAGGTTCACATAAATGGACCGGAATTGCCCGGGATGGACGGAAGCGCCCTGCCCTTTTATGAAATCATCAAAGAAACGGGGATTGACGACCAGGCTGTCGCTGCGATGGAAATCGGCGTAGATGCGCCGATCGTACTGACAAACGGAGACTCCAGCGTTGTCGCCTTCTCCAATCCGGCCGGCCTGCGGGTTTCCTATACACTCGACT
>JAKUSY010000165.1 GCA_022451445.1 Planctomycetota bacterium | reverse complement strand
ACGCTCTCTCCCTGGGCAACCCGGTCTCAGGATCCTACCTGCTGCTGGTGAGCGGCTACACGATCCTCTTCAGCGGCGCCATCCTCTGCCTCGCCACGGCGCTCTTCGAAGGAAAGGAAGCCGGCTGAGCCCGCGCCCTAAATAAGGGCCGTTTTCGCTGGAACTCGAACAGCTTCAAAGGCAGGATGACCGGCGAAGAGAACTCTTCCCTTTGAAGAAACATCCACTGCGGCAGCTCCGCTGGAGTCGCGCTGCGCTGAATGCCGGGAAGCGAGCAGCCGAAGTTTTTCCGGTGCCGGTCTCGTCAATGAGGGGATTCAGAGCAATTCCTTGCGTAGGTAGAATCGTTCCCCGGTCGGCAGCCAGGAAAGACCGTAAATGAAGACCCCCCCGGATACAGCGTTCGTCAAGACGCACGGCCTCACCAAGATCTTCAAGGACTTCTGGCTGCGCCCCAGGGTCGTCGCTCTCGAGGACCTGGACCTGGAGATTCGCCCAGCGGAGGTGCACGGCCTGCTGGGCTCTAACGGCGCCGGGAAATCCACGACGATCAAGCTCATCCTGGGCCTGCTCTTCCCCACCAGCGGAGAGGTTACGGTCTTCGGAAAAGCCCCCGGAGATGTGGAAACCAAGAACCGGATCGGCTACCTGCCTGAAGAATCCTACCTCTATGGCTTCCTGGATGCGGAGGAGATACTCGACTACTACGGCCGGCTCTTCAACCTGCCGGCGCCGACCCGTAAGCGGCGGATCGCCGAGCTCCTCGACATGGTGGGCCTCCAGGGCATGCGCCGCCGCCCACTGGCTGAATACTCCAAGGGAATGCAGCGGCGTATCGGGATCGCCCAGGCGCTCATCAACAACCCCGACCTGCTCATCCTGGACGAGCCCACCACCGGGCTTGACCCGATCGGCACCCGGGAGGTCAAGGACCTCATCCTGAGACTCAGGAAGGAAGGCAAGAGCGTGCTCCTGAGCAGCCACCGCCTGGCCGACGTAGAGGACGTCTGCGATCGGATCACGGTACTCTACGGCGGCCGCAAGCAGGCGGAGGGAAGCATGGACGAGCTCCTGAGCTCGCCGAGCTCGACCATCATCGAGACGGATCGACTCGATGCCGCGACCATCGAGAGTATCTCGAAGCTGCTCGAGAAGGCCGGAGGGCTCTCTATAAGAAAGACCGAGTCTCCCCGGCAGAGTCTCGAGGATTTTTTCCTGGGACTCGTTGAAAAGGCCGACAGGGAAGGAGCCGAGACCAGCGGCGCCACAGGCGGGGCGGGGGTGGCCGAATTCCTGGCGCAAAAGGACCCGGCGCCCGATACAGAGCCCGGCTCCGAGACCGGGGAGGACAAGGCCTCAACGGCCGAAGAGGATGCCGACTGAGATGAGCTCCCCCACGGCCGAAAAGGACAGAAGCGGCGGCGGGGCGAAACGCTCACTCCCCCTCATCATGGTACTCCCGGTGGCGGCTTTTCTCGTGACCTGTCTCTATGAGCTGCTGGCATCGAGCTCCGCCGTACTGGAGGCCTCATCGGTGCGGGTTACCGGGACCCTGCTGGTATGCTGCTCCATCTTCTCCAGTCTCTGCTGGCTGGCGAAGAGGCTCCTCGGCTTCGGCGGCCAGGTTGCAGCGGTGGCCCACGCCCTGATCTCGGAGGCCACCAGGACCAGGGTGGCACCGACCTTCCTGGCCGTACTCTTTTCAGCGCTTGCGGCCCTGGCCTTGTTTCACTCCCCGGAAACGCCTGTTCGCTACCTGCTCCAGGGCTACCTCAGCTATTCACTGGCCATCACGTCGGTGCTCGCCGGCCTCCTCACCCTGCTGCTCTCCTGCAGGACCCTCAGCCACGAGATCGAAGCCAAGCTGATCGAGACCCTGGCCGTCAAGCCTGTCGGCCGGGGCAGCTACCTCGCAGGCAAGTGGCTGGGGCTGGTCATCCTCAACGGGATCCTGCTGAGCGTGGCGATGAGCGCCATCTACATCTTCTCGGTACACCATATCGCCACCCTGTCCCCCCGCGACGAGAAGGATGCGGAGGCGATCGAAGAGGAAATCCTCACCGCGCGAGACCTCGTGAGCGCCCAGGCTGACCCGCCCGTGGCCGAACAGGTCGAGACCGAGCTGCTGGGGAAAACCCGCGCGGCCATCGAACGCCTGGCCCATAGAGGGCACAGGCATTCGCACGCGGGAGAGGCCGAAGAGGAGCTCGACGAGGCCGCCAGCCTGGACATGGCCAGGAAGTACCTGCGCAAGCACCTGCTGCGCCGTTCGCGCAGCATCGCCCCCGGCAAGAGCCGGAGCTTCAGCTTCGAGGGCCTTGGCGGGCTGCGCGACGAAGGCTCCCCGCTCAGGGTGCGCTATCGCCTGGCCAGCCAGCCCGGCAGAGCCCTGGCTTCACGCGAGCTTACCGTCACCATGAGCGGCGGCGGCCGGAAGGTGGCCTTCACTCCCGCCGGCATTGGCCACTTCGAGCTCGATTCCGCGAGCATCGATGAAGGCGGCCGGCTCAGAATAACAATCAGCAACCCCGCGGATTCTCCGAGAACGGTCATCTTCAGCTCGAGAAACGGTCTCGAGGCGCTGCGAGCAAGAAACGGCTTCGCGGGCAACCTCCTGCGGGCACTGCTGGTGGTCTGGATCAAGCTCTCCTTTCTCTCGATGCTCGGCCTGCTCTGCTCGAGCTTTCTCGGCTTTCCCGTGGCCGTACTCCTCTGCGGACTGGTATTGCTCATCGCCTCCACCAGTCCCTTCCTGCTGCAGGCCGCCGACATGGGAGGCTCCGCCGACAGCCCGGGAGGTTTCTTCGAGGTCTTCGCCACCACGACAACGCAGGCCCTCGCGAGCGGCCTTGGCCGCTACTCGGAATTCGACCCCGGCCTCCGGCTCATCGATGGAAGACAGTTCAGCTGGTCGGAGCTCAGCCGCTGCTTCCTCTGGATCGGCCTGTTATGGACCGGCCGCTCCGGAGCGCTGGCAACCCTTGTCTACAGAAGGAGAGAGCTTGCGCGCATCCAGGTCTGAGAACTCGAGACGATCGGGAAAGGTCTCTACGCAGCTGCTGACAGGCGCGGTCCTGCTGGCAGGTGCCGCGCTCCTGCTCGGCCCGATCAACCGTATCCGGAGCGAGCTGCAGCTGCGAGCCAACGACACCATCTCGGAGAACCTGCCGCCCGACATCGCCCTGACCCAGGCCGGCCTCGGAACCTTTCGAGCGCTCGCCACCAGCGTCCTGTGGAACAGGGCGACCCGTCTGCAGCGGGAGGGCAGGAACTTCGAGGCCATGCGCCTGGCCGACTGGATCACCAGGCTGCAGCCCCGCTTCTCGGCTGTCTGGTCCTTCCAGGCCTGGAACATGGCCTTCAACATCTCCCAGGCCACCGACCTTCCCACGGAGCACTGGCTGTGGATTCGAGAGGGCGTCGCGCTCCTGCGGGACAGGGGAATTCCCCTCAATCCGCGTGAGATCGATCTCTACCGTGAGCTGAGCCACATCTTCCTTCGCAAGCTCAGCAGCCCGGGCGATGAGCTGCATCCGTACTACCAGCGAGAGTTCGCCAGGCGGTGGCATGAGCTCCTCGGCAGCCCGCCCACAGGCGACGCGAAGGAGATGAGTGCCTGGTTCCGACCCGTGGCTGAAGCCTACCGGGCCTACATGAGCCGCCCGGGCGAGCCGCTCGAACATTTCCAGCAGGCTGTTCCGCGGGCGGCTGTCCTGCTCGAACAGCTTGAGACCCTGGGGGTCGAGCCGGGAATCGAGCTGCTGCGGAAGGTCTCGGTCGGCGACCCGGGCCGGCTCGGGCAGTGGCTAGCGCGAAACAAGGCGACCGCGGAATACGCCAAATTGCTGGCGTTCCTGAGGGCGCGAGCCCTGGCGAAGAACTACAACATGGATCCCGGCTGGATGTTGAAGCTGCTGGAAGGCGAATGGAGCGGCGCCGAGGCGGGCGAGGAGATCCCCCTGCGGCTCGACTGGCGCCTGCCGGAGGCCCACTGCATCTACTGGGCGTCTCTTGGCATCCACCGCGGCCTCAAGCTGCTGCGTCCCGATGAGTACGCCAGCTTCTATTGCGACTCGAACCTGCTGAACGCTCTCAGCCTCCTCAAAGACAACGGCCGGCTGGTATTCGATCCCGCCGGAGAGGTCTACCGCCGCCTGCCGGCTCCCGAGTTCATGCCATCCCTGATCAAGGCGCTGAAGAACTCGGCGCGAAAGTATCCTGACGCCTACCCGCAGACCGAGCCCCCGCCCCCGGCCGGTCCCGGGAGGTAGCCTACTTCTTTTTCGGCCTGAAGGCCTCGAGCCGGCTCTCATCGGTCTCGAGGTAGGGTCCATCGAGAAGATCGATACAATAGGGAATGGCGGGAAAGACCGCGTCAAGGCACTCGCCGATGGCCCGGGGCTGGCCCGGCAGGTTCACGATGAGCGCCGAGCCGAGAATCCCCGCGGTCTGCCGCGAGAGGATGGCCGTGGCGACCTTCTCCAGCGAGACCTTTCGCATCAGCTCACCGAAGCCGGGCAGCAGCTTCTGGCAGACTGCCTCGGTCGCCTCGGGGGTCACATCACGCGGAGCCGGGCCCGTCCCCCCCGTCGTAACGACCAGGCAGCAGCCTTCGGCCGTTGCCAACTCGACCAGGGCTGCCTCGATCAACGCCTGGTCGTCGGCAACGATCCTCTCCACCGGCTCCCACTCAGAGCTGAGCACCTCGGCAAGGTATTCCCTGATGGCTGGTCCGCCCCGGTCCTCGTACTCACCGCGGCTGGCACGGTCGGAGACGGTCAGGATTCCAATCTTCGCTGTCGCCATGGAACTCAGGGCAGCTGCGAGTGGCTTCCATCGCAATACGGCGCGTTGCAGGTGCGCTTGCAGCCGCACCAGGCGACCGTTTTAGCTTCTTCAATATCGACTACCAGCGGCGCCAGGCCGGTGCCGGCGTGGGATCCATCACAGTAGGGCTGCGCATCGGAGCGGCCGCAGATACACCAGGCCTTCTTACCCGGCTCCTCCGCGACCACGTAAGGCGCCTTCTGGGGAATGGGAATCTCGTTTTCAGAGCTCATGCGCTTCTCCCGCAAACAGGTGGTTGATTAGGCGCTGTAGTTTGCCTTAAATCGTTGCTGAAGTCTCCATCGAAGAGCGGCAGCAGTGCCTGCTCCGGCAGGTAATGAGGAACTCGCGGCTTCCGATGAAAAAAAGAGAACGAATCCGATTGAATACAGGCGGCCCGGGGAGTGTCCTATCTTTACGAGACAACCTGTAAGGACAGAACGATCATGAGCAATTCCCGGCACAACGGCTCCCGTCACCGCGCTCCGCTCTCTTTCCGCTGGAGCGTGGCGATCCTGCTGGGCATCTCAGCCCTGCTGCCCGCGGCGGAAAAGGTAGAGCTCACAAAGCCCCCAGTGGCGAAAAAGATCCCTGAGAAAACAACCCTGCACAACGACAGCAGGGTCGATGAGTACTCCTGGCTGCGGGATATCGAGGATCCGGCCACCCGGGCCTACCTCCGGGAGGAGAACCGGTACGCCGAGGCCGCGCTCGAGTCCCTGCAGCCGCTGGTGAAAAGCCTGCAGGAAGAAATCCAGGGGCGCATCGTTCAGCCGACAACGGTTCCCAGCTGGCAGGAGGGGAGCTACACCTACTACAGCCGAACCCGCAAAGACAGCCCCTGGCCGATCTACTGCCGCAAGAAAGGACGGCTCTTTGCCCGGGAGGAGGTGCTGCTGGATGTCGCGGAGCTGGCCGCCGGGGAGAAGAAGCTCCGCGTGGGCACCTTCCTCGTAAATCCCGATCATACCAGGGCCGCCTATACCATCGATGAAGGAGGCGAGGGCGAGTTCTCGATACGCCTGCGCGATCTCTCCAGCCGCAAAGCCCTCGGCGATCTCATCAGGGGCGCCGCCGACAACATCGCCTGGTCCGCCGACGGCGGCTCCCTGCTCTACGTCCGGCGCTCGGGAGCCGGCGGCCCGAGAACGGTCTGGCTCCACCGCCTCGGCGAAAAGCAGGAAGACGATACGCTGCTCTACCATGAGCGGGACCGGGAATACTCGGTGCGGCTCAACAAGACCCTCGACGGCCTGTTCATCTGGCTCGACATCTTCAACCGCAACAGCTCGGAGGTGCGCTACCTCGACGCCACCGCGCCACGGGGACGCTTCAAGCTGCTGGCGGCGAGACGAACCGGGATAAAATACGAGCTCCTCCATCATGGCGAGAGCTTCTATGTCCGCACCAATGATGGAGCCCCCGGCTCGCGGCTCATGGTCATTCCCGAGGCGAACACGGCCAGGAAGAACTGGAGAGAGAAGGTCCCCGGCCGCGCCGGAACGACCCTGGAGCAGGCCATCGTTTTCCGCCACCACCTGGTCCTCTTCGAAAAACGGGATGGCCGGAGACGGGTGCGGGTGGAAGACCTCGACGGCGCCGGCGGCCACCATATCGAATTCCCCGACCATCTCTACTCGGTCAACAGCTGGCAGAACCGGGAGTTCATCACCAACCGGCTGCGCATGGCCTATTCCTCGATGCTCGTTCCCCTCTCGTTCTTCGAATACAACATGGACGCCCGGCGCTGGGAGAGCATCCACGAGGTGAGCTTCAAGGGCTACAGGCGCGCGGACTACGCCACCGAGAGAATAGAGGCGCGGGCTGTGGATGGCTCCTCCATCCCGGTATCACTGGTTTACCGCAAGCGGGCGAAACGAGCCGTGGGCCCGCTCCTGCTGCGGGTATACGGCTCCTATGGAATCAACCTCGAGCCCTGGATGAACCCTCTCGACCTCTCGCTCCTGGAGAGAGGAGCCACCATCGCCGTCGCCCATGTTCGAGGCGGGGGCGACCTGGGCGAACGCTGGCATGAAGCCGGCCGGCTGCTCAAGAAGAAGAACTCCATCGGCGACCTGATAGCCTGCATCGATCACCTGGCGAAAGCGGG
>JAKUSY010000164.1 GCA_022451445.1 Planctomycetota bacterium | reverse complement strand
AACCTCCTAGTTGACTGGCAACAGGGGAAAACCATGAAACAGATAGGACAACGCCAGTTTTATGAAGCAGAACTGCGCAAAGAGCCCTATATTTCCGGCTTTTTGACCCAAGCCAACCTCGCCCGCGCGCCCGAGGGCTTTGACGCATCGCTCTACACGGCCCGCGCGTTGACGAGACCGGGTGAGTTCACTCCCGGGATCGAGGGACCGGCCTGTGGGCGGGATGGATCGATCTATGCCGTCAACTTTACTGAGCAGGGCACGATCGGCCGGATCTCCCCTCGGGAAAAGGAGAAGTTTTTCTGAAGCTGCCGGCTGACAGTGTCGGCAATGGAATTCGCTTCGATCGTGCCGGCAATATGTATATTGCCGACTACGTCAATCACCAGATCTTCAAGGTCGCTCCCGGAACCTCCAAGCCGGTTGTCTTTGCGGCTGACGCGATGATGAACCAGCCGAATGATCTCGCGATCACTTATAGCGGAACACTTTATGCCAGCGATCCGAGCTGGTCTGCGAAGACGGGCCAGCTCTGGAAGATCACGGTCGATGGCCGTACGACGCGGCTCGCCGGGCAGATGGAGCTCTCGAGTCTTCCGAATCCGCTGAACAGGCTGGGGACCACGAACGGGATCGAGGTCAGCCCCGATGGCCGGACCCTCTACGTCAACGAGAGTGCGCAGCGCAAGATCTGGGCTTTTGCCATTGATTCCGGCGGCAACCTTTCCGGCAAGAAACTCTTCAAGAGCTTCGAGGACCATGGCTTTGACGGTATGCGCTGCGATGTCGATGGCAACCTCTACGTTACCCGCTACGGCAAAGGGACCGTGGTCAAGCTGTCCCCGTCGGGAAAGGTACTCGCGGAGATCGACGTGCTCGGCAGCAAGCCGAGCAACATCTGCTTTGGCGGGCCCGATGGCCGCACCGCCTACGTCACCGAGGTGGAGCACACACGCATTGTATCCTTCCGTGTCGGGAGGCCTGGGCTGGCCTGGAGGCGCTGGCAGGAGGCCACCGACAATCAATGACGGGTCCGGTCATCTCCTCGGCGGGAGGTGCTGCCACTGTCATTCCAAGATGATCACGAGAGCTCACGACTGGTCCCGTTTTTATTTCCGCCCGTGCCGAAAGCGGGTGATCCTTCCAGATGAAGAAATAATTCCTATGAAAACATTCCTGGCCACTGCAGCCGTTCTGGTTGCCTTTCTTCCCGCGATGGGTTTCTCCCAGAACACCACCAACTTCGCCAGGATCGGACGCGTCGATCGCTTCGATCCTGCCCTCGATGGGCTGCTTTCGAAGGATGCCGTCATCGAGGTTCTCTGCGGTGGTTTTGACTGGGCCGAGGGGCCGGTCTGGGTTCCGGAGAAGGGCAATAAGTTCGGCGGCTATGTGCTGTTTTCAGATATTCCGCCCAATTCCGTCATCAAGTGGCAGGAAGGCGTCGGGGCATCGGTCTTCCTGAAGCCATCCGGTTATACGGGGGTGGCGGATTACGGCCGCGAGCCGGGCAGCAACGGGCTTGCCCTGGATGCGAAGGGCCGGCTGGTTTCCTGTGAGCACGGTGACAGGAGAATTTCCGTACTCACTGCCGGCGGCGGCAAGGTGACCCTTGCCGATCGATGGAACGGCAAGCGCTTCAACAGCCCGAACGACCTGGCGATTCGCGACAACGGGGATATTTTTTTCACCGATCCCATCTATGGACTTCCCAGGAGGGAAAAGGACCCGCTGCGCGAGATTGACTTCTGCGGCGTCTATCGTTTGCAGGAGGATGGGACCGTCACCCTTCAATCGAAGGAAATATCCCGGCCCAACGGCATCGCTTTCGCGCCGGATCATAAGACGCTCTACGTGGCCAACAGCGATGGCCGCGATCCCGTATGGCGGGCCTTCCAGGTAAAAGAGGATGGGAACCTGGGCGCCTCTCGGCCGTTTTTCGACTCATCCAAGGCGGAGGGTATCTCCCGCGGTGGGGGTGATGGTTTGAAGGTCGATGCGAAGGGCAATGTTTTCGCGACCGGGCCCGGGGGTGTGCTCGTGATCTCCCCGGGGGGAAAGCTGCTGGGTCGCATCGCAACCGGAGAGAGAATCGCCAACGTGGGCTGGGGAAACGACGGAAGTGTTCTCTACCTGACCTCGGACATGTACCTGTGCCGGATCAAGACCCTGACCCGGGGCGCGGGTTTCAAATAATTCCGGCTCTCCCTGGATACGGGAGGATCAGCCGAAGTCCGTGAGGTTCTCGACCGCGGCCGAATCCAGCCGTGCGACGAGTTCACAGACCAGCCTGGCGGTGTTGAGGTAATCCTGCCAGTGGATCAGGCTTACGTGGCTGTGGATATATCTCGCGGGCACCCCGATGACGACCGTCGGGACGCCGCCGCGATGCAGGTGAATGCTCTTGGCATCGGTTCCGCCGCTTCGCCGTACGGCCATCTGGATCTCGATTTCCGCCTCGGAGGCGATCTCTGCGACGAGTTCGGCGAGCCGCCTGTTGGAGATCGCCGTGGGGTCATAGAAACGAATCTGCGGACCCTTGCCGAGGATCGCCTGGGGTTCGGTGAAGCCCGGAATGTCATCCGCCGGGGTGCCCTCGAGGACGATTCCGACGTCTGGAGAGGCTTTTTCACTGGCGGTAACGGCGCCGCGGCAGCCGATCTCTTCCTGGGCGGCGCCGACGCCGATGATCGTATTGGGGTGCTCGCGTGATGAGAACTCCAGCAGCGTCTCGACCATCAGGGCGATCCCCGCCCTATTGTCGAAGGCCTTCGAGCTGAGAATGTCCGGGTCCTTCAGCTCGGTGAACTCGGCATGGGGGACGATGGTGTCGCCGATTTGAATACCCATCCCGGCGGCCGCCTCGTCGCTGGTGGCGCCGATGTCGATGTACATGTCCTCGAGCTCGAGGAGCTGCTCGCGCTTCTTGGCGCTGAGGAAGTGGGGCGGGGTTGAGCCGATGACTCCGGGGACCTTGCCGTCGGAGGTGATGATGTCCACCCGCTGGCTGAGCAGGACGTGGGCCCACCATCCTCCCAGCGGGACGAAGTTGACCAGGCCCTCCTTCGTGATGCTCTGCACCATGAAGCCTACCTCGTCCATGTGCCCGTCGATGAGGACCCGGGGAGAGTCCGCCCCGCCGGACCTCTCGCAGAGGATGCTGCCGAGTCCATCGTAGGAGAGCTCTCCGACCCCCTCGAGGTTCTCACGGATCAGCGCCCGCACCTCGTCCTCGGCGCCGGGCGCGCCGGCGCACAGGGTGAGAGCGCGCAGGAGGTCCTTCATTTCCTGTTCATTGCGACTCATGTCTGTTTCCCCTGCTGCTGTTGGTAAGACCGGTTCGCCTTTCCGCGGGAGGGCGTTCCGCTCAGGCGTTTGTTTTGAGACGCCCGGAGATGCCGTGTGGGCCCGCGACCTGTCCCAAGGGCACATCGACGACAAGGCGCTCACCGAAGACGCTCTGGCCGGCTGTGAGATACTGGTCAAGATAGTGATCGAGGACCCTGGCGAGAAGCTCCTCCGCCCGCTTCGCGGAGCCCGGTGAGGGCAGCTCGATGCTGTAGCTGGTGACCTCTCGCTTGATGAGGTCTTTTGCCGACCCGCCGCGCAGGTCGGCCCAGTCATGGATTGCCTTGCGTACCACGGCATTGTGCCCGGTCTGAATAATTTCAGCCGACAGTATGGCTCTTTCGTTCTTTCGGAGCGTCAACTCAGAAAGACGATGTTCTCGTCCTGTATAGAGACCACCAGGTCACCTCATAAAGGGTTCAAAACGAGCGCCAAGCATCCCGAATCGAGTGGCTAAAATCAAAGAAAAAGGAGGGCTGGGGGTGGACCCTCGCGGGGCCGTTTGCCAGGTCCGACAGTGGATATTCAGGCCGGCTTCTCGGTATGTTTTTCCGGGATATTTCCGTAAGTCTCGCTGGCAGAAGGGAAATAGCCTTCTCGAACATCCCGGCAGTAGCTTTCGATAGCCTCGAGCGCAATCGAACGAAGCTGGGCATACTGGCGTACAAATTTTGGTTTTTTCCCTACGCTGAGACCCAGCAGATCGGAGAAAACGAGGATCTGTCCATCGCAGTCCGAGCCGGCTCCTATGCCGATGGTCGGTATCTCCAGGGCGCCGGTGATCCTGGCCGCCAGCGCCGCCGGCATGCCCTCGAGCACTAGGCTGAAAACGCCCGCCTCCTCGAGGGCGAGAGCATCATCGAGCAGCCGCCGCGCGTCCTCGGGCTCCTTCCCCTGGACCTTGTAGCCGCCCATGACGTGGACCGACTGGGGTGTCAGGCCGATGTGCCCCATCACGGGGATCCCGTTGGCGTCCAGCTCGGCTGCCAGGGGGGCGCGGGAGGCGCCGCGTTCAATTTTGACGGCCTCGGCCCCGGCCTTGAGGAAGGCCACCGCGTTGGCGAGCGCGTCTTCGATGCTCGCCTGGTAGCTTCCGAACGGCATGTCGGCGACCAGCATGGCGCGGCTGGACCCGCGCTTGACTGCCCTGACGGCCGAGAGCATCTCCTCCATCGATACCGGCAGGGTGGTTTCGTAGCCCAGCGAGGTATTCGCGAGGCTGTCGCCGACAAGGATCAGGTCAACCCCCGCCTCCTCGAGAATCGAGGCGCCCAGGCAGTCGAAGGCGGTCAGGGCGGTGATCTTTTCTCCGGCGAGCTTGCGGGTTTTCAGGCCCGTGGTGGTCACCTTGTCCTTGCCGGGGTGATTGTTTTCGGGGCCGGCCAGATGGCTCATCAAACCGGGTCCGTCTGACGAAGAGGTTTCATGCTGTCATCTCCAGCCGGATGAGGATTTGCTCATCGACCAGGATGATCGCGGGTTCGTGAGCGCGCACCTCGTCCTCGGTGTACTCAGCGTAGCTCGCGAGGATGACCAGGTCGTCTTTGGCGCATAGGTGCGCCGCCGCTCCATTGATGCAGATCGTTCCCGAGCCGCGAGGGCCCGGGATTGCATAGGTCGCCAGCCTCGAGCCATTGGTGATGTTGTAGATTCGCACCTCCTCGTGCTCGAGGATGTCGGCGGCCTCGAGCAGCCCGGCATCCACCGTGACGCTGCCGGTGTAGTCGAGATCTGCCCCGGTGACCCGTGCGCGGTGAATTTTGGATTTCAGGAGTCTTCGTTTCATGGATTTCTGTTCCAGCCACCTTCTTGCCTGCCTGGTGGAGAGGGCAGGAGCAGAAAATACGGAAGAAGCGGGTATAATTCTAATAAATAAACAATATACTCAATCATAGTTTTGAACTATATCTCGCTATTGGAGAGACGGGGTGGATCTGAACCGTTTGAGGGGTTTCTACACGGTCGTGAAGCAGGGGGGGTTTACCGCCGCGGCGCAGCGTCTGCGGCTCTCCCAGCCCAGCATAAGCCTCCAGGTGAAGAACCTGGAGCAGGAGATGGGGCTACGATTACTCCAGCGGCATCCGCGCGGCGTGACGCCTACGAGGGAGGGGCAGGTGCTCTACGAGATGGCCCGGAAGCTGTTTGAGACCGAGGAGGAGATCGATGCGGTCTTCAGCGGCCAGGCGCAATACGAAGGTACCAGCCTGAGGGTCTCGACCAACCAGTCCATCGCCACCCATCTGCTGCCTCCCTTGCTGGAAAAATACCGGGGTCTCTTTCCAAAGGTCGAGATCAACATCCACAATATGCGGACCGCCGGGATCATCAGCTCGGTTGAGAAGGCGCAGACCGATGTCGGCATTATCCTCATCGACCCCCAGAGCGAAGACCTTGAGGCGAGACCGGTCGCGCCCTGCGAGATGATCCTCATAACCCCTGTCGACCATCCGCTGAGCCATCGCCGCAAGGTTTCTCTCGTCGATATCACGGAGTATCCATTTCTTTCCTACACCCAGGAAACCGGGATCCGCCGTTTCATCGACCAGCCCTTCGATCACAGGAAGCTGAAAACATCCGTCGCCATGGCGCTGGGCTCCACGGACCTGATCATCAACTACGTCGGTCTCGGCTACGGCATCTCCATCATTCACAACCTCAACATCGATGCGGCCCGCCGCGACCTGCACATCAGGAGCCTGAAGGCGCACTATCCCCGCCAGTACATCTACCTGGTCACCAGGAGGGGAGAGGAGCTCACCCCGGCGGTAAGAGGATTCTGCGAGCTGTTCTGAAGGAGGCGGCGGCTTCCGGGTTTCGTTTGTTCGCCGGGTATTGATTGTCGGGCGTTCCTGGGCAAAAATGGCGGCTTGAAAAGCCCGTGGAGGATAATCAGCGGAAAATGACCGTGGCAGGCAGGAAACGGAAACTCTTTGAGCTGGAAGAGGCCAGGAGTACTCTCCCCCTGGTCTCGAGGATCGTCAGCGATATCGTCGAGATTACCGCCACCATGGGGGAGGTCTATCTCGAGGTCCGCCAGGCGGCGGAACTGCTCGATCGGGACCGTATCGAGGAGCTCCGGAGCCGGCTTATCGAGCTTGCCGATGCGCACTTGGATCTGTTCGAGGAGCTTGCCTCCCTGGGCGTCGAGATGAAGGACCCGGAGATCGGCCTGGTTGATTTCCCCGCTCGTCTCGATGGCCGCATCGTCTATCTCTGCTGGAAGCTGGGCGAGGAGACCATCGACCACTGGCACGAGTTGACGACAGGTTTCAGCGGACGCGAATCCGTGGAGGGGCACTTCGAACCGGATACGGTCTCGAGCTCGAAGGAGTCCTGACCCCCGGTCAGTCCCCGGCGCGCCTGATGAACTTGCCGTTCGTCGTATCTACGCGGACGATCTCGCCGTTGGAGATATGCTCGGGAACCTGGATCACCAGGCCTGTCTCCAGGGTGGCGTTCTTCTGCCTGGCGGGCGCCGAGTTGCCCTTTACGGCCGGATCGCATTCGGTGATGGAGATCTCCACCGTCAGGGGCAGCTCGATCCCGATCACCTCTTCTTCGAGAACCAGGTAGCGAATGACCTCGATGTTGTCCACCTTGTAGCCGGCCTCTTC
>JAKUSY010000163.1 GCA_022451445.1 Planctomycetota bacterium | reverse complement strand
TTACGCTTCCCGACAAGCTTGGGCGGACACCACCTCTTGACCTTATCCAGGTAGTCACCACGCTCCCACGCCCCGTGCAGAAAAAGCATGAGCGGAAGGTTCTTCTTTCCGTAATACCCTTTCGGCACGAACTGCCAGTAGCGCATGTTCACCTCTTTCCCGCCGCTCTTCACCTTCACCTCGCGAGTGACCTGGGAGCCGGGGACGAGCTTGTCTTTCGCGGTGGCTGAAAAACAGATTGCGGAGACAGAGAGAACGGCCAGAATCATCAAGAGGGATCTCATCGGAGGACTCCATGGAACAGGGGCTGGAAATGATAGAATCGTGCCCCTCAGCTTACTCCCACCGAGACCATCTATCCATCTTCCGGGCTCCCGGCTGGTCGGTCAGTCGACAGGGAGTGCGAAGCTCTCGTCTGGCTCGCCCGCACCGGTCAGCGCCTCGCAGAGCACCCGCGCGGTGGCCGGGCCCTGCAGGATACCGCTTCGGTAATTGCCCGCGGCGATCCAGAGATTCTCGAGGCCCGGCCACCTGCCGATGAAAGGGCCGCCCCTGCGCATGGCCTTCGGCCGCAGACCCGCCCACTGCCGGCGAACGTCTCCCTCACCGATGCCCGGCAGGACCGACCGCGCGGCGACCAGCAGCTCGGCGAGACCGTGCGGGGTCGTCGAATCCTCGTAGCCGACCTCCTCCACCGTGCTGCCGACCCAGATCCTGCCTCCCGGCCTCGGAACCAGGTAGTAGGCGCTGCCGGAGCCCCCATGAGAGAAATGCACCACGCAGGCGGGGGCGGGATGCTCCAGCTCGATGGCCTGCCCCCGCACCGGCTCCACCGCCACCCCGGGAGATCCCAGGGACTCAACCACCCCGGGCGTCCAGCTGCCTGAGGAGACGACCACCCGGGCTTCCGGGCCCAGGCGAGAGGCCCAGGGCTCCGGCAACACAGCCCTTGCGGATTGCCCGGTGAGCGCCAGGCTGCCCGCATCCTCTATGAGCTCCACCCCTCTCGCCCGGCAGGAGGCGGCCAGGGCCGCGACGAGAGCGGGAGGATCGATGACGGCCTCGCCGTCGAGCTCGAGACCGACCGGCTCCTCACCCCCGTAGCCGGGGATGAGCTCCTCGATCCTGCTGCGATCGCACCAAGCCGCGCCCACACCGGCCCCCGCCCAGCGCGCCAGCTCCTTCCCCGGGTCACGGGGCAGCTCGCGACGCAGATGGACGCAGCCGCAGAGACGGTAGCCCGTATCGATACCCGTCTCCGCGAGCAGCTCGCCGGCGATGGCGCCGTAGGATTCAGCTCCCTCGCGCGAGAGCCCGGCAAGGGCGGAGCGGGAAGGATTGGGAGCCTGCAATACCCCGACGGCGGCTCCGCTGGCGCCACCGCCAACTCGCCGGGCGTCGAGAAGAGTCACCTCCCATCCCTCGGAGGCAAGCCGGCGCGCCACGAAGAGGCCGACGACTCCCCCGCCCAGGATCGCGACCTTGCCATTCATGAAAAAAGCGCCTGTCGGAGGTTGTCCACGACACCGAGATTAACCGAAACGGCGGCCGCTGGCACCCTCCACCGACCCTGATAGTTCAATCTGTCCGTGTCCTGCGGACGGATCGGATGTAATCTCATACCTTCACCAGGAAACCGGGGAATGGAGATGAAACACCCTACCGACAAGTCCGGCTCGCTGATGGCATGGTGCGTGACGGCCATCCTCCTCTTTTCCGGGCCCTTCCTGCGAGCCCAGCAGGAAACCCGCGAACAGCTCGCCGGGCTACTGCCGCGCATCCCCCCCACGGAGGCCGGAGACACGCTCGCCGGGTTCCGCCTGGCCGAGGGTTTCCGCCTGGAGCTGACGGCCAGCGAACCCCATGTGGTCGATCCGATCGCGATGGCCTTCGATGAGCTCGGCGACCTGTACGTGGTCGAGATGAGGGACTATCCCTTCACCTCGGATCAAGACAACCTGACCACCAGCAAGCTGGCCGGACGTCAGCCCCCCGGCAGGGTCAGGTTGCTCAAGGACACCGACTCCGACGGCAGGATCGACCAGAGCGTTGTCTTCCTTGGCGGCCTGCGCTGGCCTACCGCGGTGGCCTGCCACGGCGGGGGGGTTTTCATACTTGCCCCGCCCGACATTCTCTACGCCAGGGACGACGACGGCGATGGCAAGGCTGACAGGAAGGAGGTTCATTACAGCGGGTTTGGCCGCCGGAACGTCCAGGCTCTCGCCAACGGACTCCGCTGGGGCCCGGATCTCAAGCTCTACGGCAACACCAGCAGCAACGGCGCGATGGTGAAGAGCCTGCTCTACGGCGCGCTGCCCGCCGTATCCCTCAGCGGCCGCGACTTTCGCTTCAGGCCGGGCTCACCGATCGAGGCCATCCCCTCCGGCGGCGGCCAGTATGGTGTCTGCTTTGACGACCTCGGCAACCGCTTCACCTGCAGCAACTCGAGCCACTGCAAGCATGTCGTCATCGAGGAGAGCTACTTCTCCCTCAATCCTCACCTGCCGGCGACGTCCACCCACAGGAGCATCGCCGCCGACGGCTCGGCCGCGCCGGTCTTCCGCACGAGCCCGGCCGAGCCCTGGAGGGTGGTCCGCACGCGCTGGCGCGCGAACTCCGCAAACGCCTCCCGCTATGCCCGAACCGAGCGGGTCCCCATCGGCTACTTCACCTCCGCCACCGGCATCCTGGTGTACAACGGCGAACGCTACGGCAGGGACTTCCAGGGCAGCCTCCTGGTGGGAGATGTCGGCGGCAACCTGGTCCACAGGAAGATCCTCGAGCCCGATGGCGTCAGCTTCAGGGCGCGCAGGCCCAGGGCGACGGAGCGCGCCGAGTTCATCTCCTCCTCGGACAATTGGTTCCGTCCGGCCCAGCTTGTCGAGGGCCCCGGAGGCTACATCTACATTCTGGACATGTATCGCGAAACGATCGAGCACCCCCACTCCATCCCCGACTCCATCAAGGAGCACCTCGACCTCATGAGCGGAAACGAGAGAGGCCGTATCTACCGCCTGCTTCCGACAAAGAAACCGCCACCGCCGCGAAAGCCGCCGGGACGGGTGGAGCCCGGCCGACTCGCCTCGCTCCTGGAGGCCGACGACAGCTGGACAGTGGAAACCGCCGCGCGCCTCATCGCCGAGAAACGCCCCCCCGGGGCCGCGACTCAGCTCAGGAAGCTGCTTCGAAGCTCGGCGAGCCCCCAGGCGCGGTTTCGGGCTCTCTGGACCCTCGCCGCGCTCGATTCGCTGCGGGCTGAAGATGTCCGCGAAGGCCTCGAGGACCCGCACTCGTCGGTAAGAAAGACCGCGGTACGTCTCTCCGAAGGCTACCTCCAGGGAGAGGGAGCGCTGCTGGAGAAGCTGCTGAAGGCGGCCGGGGACGCCGCTCCCGCCGTGCGGCTGCAGGCCGCCTTCAGCCTCGGCGCGGGTCCCCGCGACCTGATCATTCCCGCCCTGCGCTCGATTGCCCGCAGGGATTGCGCCAACAGCTGGATTCGAAGCGCGATTCTCTGCTCCTGCCGCCAGGCCTCCGCGGGCCTCTTCTCGACCCTCTGCTCCGACAGGAAGTTCCTTGCCAGGCCCGGCGCCATCGAATTGCTCCAGGGCCTTGCCGAGCTGACCGGGGCCAGGGATGAGCGCGCCTCTGTCATAGAAGTCTTTCTCGCGATCGCCGGCTGCCGCGAGCACTCTCCCGAGACGGGACCCAGGCTCTTCGAGGCCCTGGCCAGGGGAATGCGCCGCAGCGGCTCCAGCCTCGCGGAACTGGTGAGCGCCGAGGGAAGAAAGCTCGGCTCCGCCGCGGACCAGCTCGAGGGACTCTTCAGAAAAGAAGCGGAGATCCTCTCCGACCGGAAACAGGAGGCCGGGCGCCGGAGCATCGCGGCCCGGCTCCTGGGCTATTCCGGCGGCGGGACGAACCTGGAGATCCTCCTCGCGGTCCTCGACCCCGCCACCCCCCCGGGCGTCCAGCTCGCCGCCGTGCAGTCGATCGGGATGTCGAAAGCCGCCGGGGCCGCGCAGGGACTCATCGAGCGCTGGAGCCTGCTCAGCCCCTCCATCAGGACAGAGGCGCTGGAGATGCTCTTTCGCCGCGAGGAGAAGCTCGGCGCCCTGCTCGATGCCCTCGCCGCGGGAGACCTGGCCCCGGCCGAGCTGGACCCGGCCCGGCGCAAGCAGCTCCTTGACCATCCCGGCGAGGCGATCAGGAAACGCTCACGCAAGATCTTCGAGCAAACCGCCCGGGAGAGCCGCCGAGCCGTCTTCGAGAGGCTCCGGCCTTCCCTGGACCTGGCCGCGAATCCAAAGCTCGGCCGGGAGGTTTTCAAAAAAACATGCGCCACCTGCCACCGGGCCGGTGGCGAGGGACACGCCGTCGCCCCCGATATCGAGACGGTCAAGGGCCGGGACAGGGAGAGCCTCCTCCTGCACCTGGTGGATCCCAACCGCGAGGTCGCCCCCAGCTACATCGTCTACAACGCGATCCTGAAAGATGGGAGAATCCTGACGGGAATTATCGCTGGGGAGACCGCCACCAGCCTGGAGCTCGTTCGCGCCGAGGGACTCCGCGACACTCTGCTCAGAAGCCAAATCAAAGAGCTGAAGAGCACCGGACGGTCCCTCATGCCCGAAGAGCTCGAAAAAAACCTGTCTCTCCAGGACATCGCGAATCTGCTGGATTTCATACGCGGTCTCGGCAGAAAGACAGGGCAACGCTGAGCGAAGGAAGCCCGGGAAAAGAAAAAATACTGTGTCCGCCCGCCGGCGCGCTTTATGATCCAGCTGTAGGCCGCTGGCGGCTTCCGTCAGCTCGCGAGAACGGCCCCCGAACCGATACAGGTGGCTTCGATGCTCAGAGATTTCCTTCCTTCGCGCGCCCTGCTCCCGCTGGTGTGCTGGAGCCTGCTGCTGGCCGGCGCCCCCGTCCGGGCCCAGGATGCCGGGAAGATCTCCGAGATCCTGCGCAAGGCGGAGGCGGCCCCGAAGAAGACTCCCGCGCCGGCCTCGAAGCCCGCAAAGAAAAAAGAGCCGCTGCCCGTCTTCCTGCTGCGGGACCGGGGCAGAATACCCGCCCAGCCGGCGTTCGACGCCATCAGCGTACGCACCCAGTACGGCATCCTGCGGATTCCCAGGGAGCAGCTCGTCACGGTGCGCTTCGCCATGCGCGTCGATCCCGTCCTGCTGGAAAAAGCGACCGGCCTCCTGGCCCGGATGGAATCGGGAAACGAGGCGGAAGAGGAGGCCGCCACGGCTGCCCTGGTCGATCTCGGGGCCAGGGCCCTTCCCGCCCTCAGGCAGCTGGCGGCAGACACCGCGAGTGGAGCCCGCACCAGGGCGCTGGAGATCATCGCGAAGATCGAGAAAACCGGCAAGAGGAGAAGCTCCGGCCGCGATGCCTACAAGGGAACCCGGGACGAGATTCAAACCGACCTGATGACCTTCAGGGGAGAGGTGCTGACCGAGGCCTTCCCCCTCGAGACCCGCTATGGAAAGCTCCAGCTCAGGGCCGTCGACCTGGAATCGATCAGATTCAAACCCGATGGGAAGACATCCCGCGTGCTCGACGTCGCGCCCAGGTACCAGCCGGCAGGGACCTGGCTGGACACCCGGCTGGATGTCGGCAAGAACAAGGTCCTCACCATCAAATCCAGCGGAGAGACCTCGGTGGGAAACTGGAGCCTGACCTCCGACCCCGAGGGGACGAACCGCTACAATAGCTTCAAGTCGAGCAAGGGATTCCTCATGCTCTCGCTGGTTGGAAAGATCGGCAAGAGCGGAAAACCCTTCAAGGTCGGGAAAAAATACAGGAAGCGCTCGAAGGCGGCCGGCCGGCTCTACCTGGCGATCCAGCCATTCGATTACGAACCGGCGGGAGTGGATGGGCATTACAAGTCCATGGTGTCGATCACCGATGGTCCCTGAGGAACACCCCCGGCGGACACCGCCTGGAGGATAAATCATGCCGCAATTCGAGCTGCCCGACCTCCTGGAGATCGAGACCGCCAGGGACCGTATCGGGGCCCACGCGCACTGGACCCCCCTGCTGAGCAGCCGCTCGATCGGCGAGCTGGCGAAGGCCGACGTCTGGCTCAAATGCGAAAACCTGCAGAAGGCCGGGGCCTTCAAGTTCCGCGGCGCCATGAACGCCTGCCTGCGCGCGGTCGAGAAGGAGAGGATGCCCGCGGCGGGAGTCATCACCTTCTCATCGGGCAACCACGGACAGGCGGTCGCCCTGGCAGCCAGGACGCTCGGCCTCGACGCGACGATCGTGGTGCCCGAGGACATCCCCGCCGTCAAGAGGGCCGCCATCGAGAGCTACGGCGCCCGGCTCGAGATCGCCGGCCTGACCTCGACCGACAGGCACCAGCGGGCTCTCGAGCTCTCCGAAGAAAACGGCGGCCTGATCGTCCCGCCCTTCGACCATCCGGACGTGATCGCCGGCCAGGGAACCACCGGCCTCGAAATTATCGACGAGCTACCGGAGGCCGACGCGATCCTGGTGCCGACCGGCGGCGGCGGGCTGCTCGCCGGCGTGGCGATCGCGCTGTCCCACAGGAACCCGTCAACCCGGGTCATCGCTGTGGAGCCGACCGATGCGAACGCCATGGCGCTCTCGGTCGCGGCAGGCGAGATCGTCACCCTCGACAAGGTACCGGGAACCATAGCCGATGGCCTGAAGCCGATGGCCCCCGGAGAGCTGACGCTCGAGGCCGCGATCGAGCACGTCGACCGGGTCCTGCTGGTCGATGATGACTCGATCCTGCGCGCCCAGCGCCTGCTGCTGGAGCGCGCCAAGCTCCTGGTGGAGCCCTCGGGAGCGGCGGGCGTCGCGGCCCTCCTCGGCTCCCATGAGCTCGCCGGCCTGCGGGTCGTGGCCATCCTCACCGGCGGCAATACCGACCTGGCATATTGAACACTCAAGGGTAACTGAACCCGAAGAACACCTCCCTTCCATGTCTCGCCGTCTTACCCAAGAAGAATTTTTGAGCCGTTGTCGCGCAGCTCACGGTAACAAATACGATTACTCACGAGCGGTTTATAC
>JAKUSY010000162.1 GCA_022451445.1 Planctomycetota bacterium | reverse complement strand
CCGATTCGAGGGCAGCTACGGCTAGTCGACCATTCTCCGCCACCTCGACCGTATGACCCTTGCGCTCCAGGATCGCGACCGTCACCTTCTGGTTCACCGGGTTGTCCTCCGCCAGCAGGATCCGCAACGAATCCGTCTCGATGTCCTGGGAGATACACGACGTCTCCTCGGGCAGCCGACCCCTGGCCGTCGTCAGGGTCTCCACGATGCTGTCGTAGAGATCCGCCTGGGTGACGGGCTTGTGGAGGAAGGCCCCTATCCCCAGGGCCCTGCTTCTTGCCATATCCCCGGGCTTCTCTCCCGAGCTCAACATCATCACCGTCGTGCCCCTGGCGCCGGGCAGCGTTCTGATGCGCTCAGCCACCTCGAAACCATCCATGCCGGGCATATGGTAGTCCAGCAGGATAAGATCGAGACCTCCACCCGGGCCTGGCAGCGCCTCGATTCGTTCGAGCGCCTCCGCCCCGCCGGAAACGAGCACGGGCTTCATTCGCCAGCCGCTCAAGGTTCGCTCGAGAAAACGCCTGTTGGTCGTGTTGTCATCAACCACCATCACGTTCAGGCCCTCGAGCCGCACCGGGGGCCGAACGTTTCCGCCCTTGCTCCTTCCCTCGCCCGCCTCGAAGCTGCTGGTGAAGTGGAAGGTAGAGCCCACTCCCGGTTCACTCTCGACCCAGATCCGTCCACCCATCATGTCGACCAGCCGTGAGCTGATGGCCAGGCCGAGGCCGGTGCCACCGAACTCCCTGGCTGTCGAACAATCGGCCTGCGAGAAGGCCTCAAAAATTTCATCCCGGCGCTCGGCAGGTATACCGATGCCGGTATCCTTGACCGAGAAATGGTACTCCGCCTTGCCACCGGCGCTTTCGGCTGCCCGCACCCCCAGGACCACCTCCCCCTCGGAGGTAAACTTGATGGCGTTTCTCAGCAGGTTGACAGCCACCTGCCGCAGACGGGTGGGATCGCCGACCACCAGGTCATTGTCGCCGTCGGGGATGTCGAAGATCAGCTCCAGGCCCTTTTCATGAGCCTCCAGGGCGAGGGTCCTTGCCGCTTCACCAAGACATTGCTTCAGAGAGAACTCTATATTTTCCAGCTCGATGCGACCCGCCTCGATCTTGGAGAAGTCCAGGATATCGTTGATGATTCCAAGCAGCGAGCTCGCGGAGCTGCGAACCATCTCCAGGTACTCACGCTGTTCGTTATCCAGGTCGGTGGCCAGGGCGATCTCCGTCATACCGATCACGCCGTTCATGGGAGTACGAATCTCATGGCTCATGTTCGCCAGGAATTCGCTCTTGGCGCGGCTGGCTGAATCAGCGGCCCGCGCCTGTTTCTCGAGTTCATCACAGCGGCCCTGCAGCTCCTCCAGCTCAGCGCGATTTCTCCCGAGGGTCCGGTCCTTCACCCAGAGGATATCCAGCAGCCCATCACTGCGGTCTCCACCAGCGGCCGAGACCACCAGGAGGACGGCGAGCAGGGCGAGAGCGCAGAGGACGCCGATCGCCGGAGTCGAAAAAGCTCCGGCGAGGAGCCCGCAGGCGCCCGCCGCCAGCCAGGCCAGGACGAGCCCCCAGCTCATCCGCTCAACGATGAAGTCGTAGTATTTCCTCAACATATTCTCCGCACTCCACACTCGACGCGAACGCCGATGGATCCGCACAAACCGCTCCCCCGGTACCCCGTATCCCCTTCGAGTCCGGCCGCGCGACACGAACCGCCTCGTTATTCAAGTCTACAACGCTCCACCCCGGCAGGCTTCCTGTCGGGGCGAGAGCTTACCGGAAGACGTCCCAGGACCCCGTGGAGAGCCCTGGAGGCGCTCCGGGCTCAGGTGAGGCTGCGCACGAGCCCCCCGTCCACGGGCAGCACAATACCGGTAATATAGGAGGCCGCCTCGGAGCAGAGAAAAGCGACCGCCGCAGCGAACTCCTCCGGCCGCCCGAACCTGCCGGCGGGGATGATCTCCCTGGCTCCCGCCTTGATGTCATCGAGCGGGACTCCCGCCGCCTCCGCGCGTTTCGAAAAGATGGACTCCAGCCGCGCGGTGGCGGTAGAGCCTGGGGCGGCCGTGTTGACCGTCACCCCATCGGCAGCGACCTCATCCGAGAGCGCCTTGGCGAAGCCAACGACGGCCGAGCGCATGGCGGTCGAAATCGTCAGCCCCGCGATCGGCTGCTTCACGCTGGTGCTCGTGATGAAGACGATGCGCCCCCACTGCCGCTGGCGCATCCCGACGACAACCGCATCCGCGAGCTTCTGCGATGATCTGAAGGTGGTCTCGAAACCGAGCTTCCAGGCCTCGTCACCGAGGCCGGAGGCATCTCCGGGCGGAGGACCGCCGTTATTGGCGATGAGGATATCGATCGGGCCGAGAGCCTCCTCGGCGGCCGAGACGAACTCTACGGGACCATCCTCACTGCCCAGATCCGCGCACACCGCCGCCAGCGCGGGTTCACCCCCGCCTTCGGCGGCCAGGCGGGCACGGATGTCTTCCAGCGCCGCATCGAGGCGCTCCGGGCTGCGCGAGCACAGAGCCACCGAGGCCCCCTCGCGCGCCAGGGCCAGCGCGACCGCCTTGCCTAGACCGCTGGAAGATGCCGCAACCGCCGCGACCTTTCCACTCAGACCGAGATCCATGTTTTCCTGTCCTTTTTTCCTGCGTGATCCTTCCAGCGACAGCCAGGCGCCCTCACTCTTCAGCCTGTTTTTTTTCAGCCGGAGGCTTCTTTCTCGGCGTTCCCGCAGGCAGGGGGACCTTGAGAAGCCCCAGGCCCGTCGCGAGCTCGACCTTGGGCCTCGTGGCATCTCCACCGACCATGATCTTCAGGATCCCCTTCTTGATGAACCCCAGGATGTTTTCCACGTCGATACCGGTCAGGTCGATGAGCTCCGGCAGGAGAGGCAGCTTGAGCCTGGTGCTTGGCAGCCGCGGTTCGAGTTCGAGCGCGAGGTTCCCGTCGAAGTCCATGCTCCCCGTCCCGGAGAAGGAGAGAGCGGAGCTGCTGCTCTTCATCTCCAGCTCTTCGGTCAGGAAGCGGCCATCCTCTATGGTGTAGGGAATGCTCAGGGGGTCGATCTTCGAGCGGGTAAAGAGATCCGAGAAGCCGAGATTGATCAGATTGGGGATCTTGAAGAGCTTGAAGATCCCCAGGAAGAGCGGCAGCTGGGCAAGCTCTCCATCCTTGATGGAGCCGTAGCCCTCACCGCGAATCGACCGCTGGTCACCGGTCTTGCCCGCGAAAAACACCTTGCCGCCCGCCTCACCGCTGATTCCCTTGTCGGCGAGGCCGAAAACATCTCCGGAAGCTTCCGACAGCTGGATGCCGGAAGCCGCGAACTCGCCGCCAAGGTCACCCATCTTCTCGCCGGTGTCGACATAGAGCATGCCATCGAGACGGCCCTTGTAGAAATTAGGGGAGGCGATGCTCATCTGGAAGGTGTCGGAAACATCTCCCTTCGAGAGACGGCTGATGATGCTGCTGGAGAGATAGGGCCCCTTCTCTCCGGGAGCCTCGGCGTTGTCCACCAGCCTCCGGATACGGTCGTGCGGCTCTCCGAAGGCGAACAGGATGTCGCCATCGGCGAGCTGCAGACGATTGAAACGCGCCCGCTCGACCTTGACCTCGCCCCAGAAATAATTCGGGCGCTCCCTGCTGTGCCCGCCGGTAAAACGGCCCTGGGCATCCATCCCGCTGACCTTGACGCCAAAGTTGACGGCGGCATTCTTCGTCCGGATCTCGGTTCCCTCGAAATAGGTCTTATTGTTGGCGGGGTCATCGAGATCCTTCAGGTACCAGCCGCTCAACCTGCCCGAGAAGGCGCCCTGCAAACCCAGGCCGCCGATCAGGTTCTGAAGCCGGGGAGGAAAGGCCGCCCGGAAATTTTTTTCGAGCTCGAAATCCTTCAGCCTCAGGCTGTACTCGAGCCTTCTGCTTCCCTCGCGGCTACGCAGGTTGCCGTCGAACGAGACCTGGGGCCCTTGCCCCTCAGTCGTCTGAAAGCCGCTGAAATCGACCCTCTGCCTGCCCTCCAGGACGATCCGGCCCGCGGCGAGACGAAGCCGGTATGGGAAATCAACCGGCCGAATCTCTCCGGTGAGAAGATCGAGCACCGTCTTCGCCCGCAACTTCCCATCTTCACCCGTAGAGATCACCACGTTCGTCTTGAAGCCTCCCTTGAAGGCGAAGGTGTCAATCAGCTCGGCGACCTCCGGCTTGAGCGCGGCGCGAATGTCCTTGTCGTATTCAAGCTTGTCACAGGAGATGCTGAGATCGAGCTTCTCACCGAGCACGGACGAGCCCTTGCAGACGATCTTTCTCTCTCCATGCCACCCCTCGAGATCAAGGGTGTCGATGCTCCGGCGGCGTGAGTCGTAGACCGCCTCCCCGCTGATCCTCTCAACCACGTAGGGAAATCCCCGATAGCTGATCTTCAGCTCCCTGGGATAGACAGAGAGGATGACGTAGGGCTCGGGCGCCTCCTCTCCCTCGCCCGGAGCCGGCGGCCAATTGACCGTCGCCTTTGCCGCGACCCAACCCGAGGGACTCAGGCCGTCCCACACCTTGACGGCCTCCTCATCCAGGATGCCGCGCAGCCGGCCATCGAGGGCGAGACATTCGGCGGGGTCTTTACCTCCGATGTCGATGACGACCTCGGAGGCCCCATCGCCTCCGATGGCGAACTTCACCTCCGAGATCGTCAGCCTCGCGGTCCCCGCCTTTCCCGTCAGTGTTTCTCCGACCTTCAGCAGGCCCTTGTCCAGCTCGAGAACGCCCGAGAGCTTCTCGACGGGATAGGGAAGATCCTCGTGGGCGACCTGGAAATCCGTGAGCTCCACCCTGGCGCTGAGAGTCTCGAGAGCGGGAGGATACTTCACCTCCTTGGCTGCTTCACAGACCAGTCCCGCCCGGCCCCGGATATCTATACCGGGGTAAGACCTGTCGATCCCCGGCGCCAGGGCGGCGAGAAGCTCTCCATCGACGAGAAGCGAATCCACCCGCAGCGAGCCCTTCAGGGTGGTGACGGAACCATTGGCAGGGTCAAGTCCGACGTTGCCGCTGACGCTCAGGAGCCCGCCGGCGATTTGCCCCCGGACCTCGTGAAGCTCGAGGCGGTCGCCGAGAAACTCGATCGAGCCGGCAGTCAGCCTCAAGAGCCGCTCCACACCCGGCACCACCAGCCCGCAGCCGGCGAGATTCGCCGCGAGCCGGGTAACGCGCAGACCGGATTTCCCCTCATAACGCAGGGCGCCCTCGAGATCGAGGCTGCCGCTGAACGACCGTTCCTTCACAAGCTTGCCTATCTTCTCATCCAGGACCGAGGCGAGCTTTCCAGCCGGATCGAGCTTGTAGACGGAAAAGTCAACATCCAGGGGGCCCTCCCCCAGGAGAGCGATTCCCCCCGGCAGCCGACCACTCGCTTCCACCCGCGCGGCTCCCTCGATCTGAAAAGCGGCAGTGGCGAGAAACGCGCCTGCTTCCGACGAGCTCAGCGACAGGTCCAGGTCCGCCACCGCCAGCGCCAGCCCGCTTCGTTTGTCGGCATAGCGCGCCCGCAGGCCGCGCAACCGGAAGGCCGGCAGACGAGGCGGAGGGCCTCCGGACCCGGCGGCCGACTTCGCCCGGAGACGCGCCGATGGATCCTCCCTCAGCAGCTCTGAGAGGTTCAGTACTCCATCCTCGCCGACGATCGCATCGATCTCTCCACCCTCGAAAAAAACGAGCGCCGGTTCGAAGCTCCCGAAAAAGAGCTTCCCGTAATCGGGAACGATCCTGATCCGGGGAAACTCGAGCAGCGTCCGTTCTTCTCCCTCGCGGCGCCGGGGCTCGGAGATGCGCAGCCCGCTCAGGAGCACCCCCCGGGACAGGTCGAGCTCGGCGGAATCGATTTCAAAGGGAGCGTTGAGGTAATCACCGAGAATCGACCGAACCCTCGCCTCCACGGCCTCCGGACGCATGGCAAGCCGTACGTTGATGGCCACGATCACCAGGATGATGAGCAGCAGGCCGCCCAGGATCAGGGCCAGTCTCGATTTGCGCAGCCTAGGTGACAATTCCCGACTCCTTCGTCATCTGTCTTCTCCCGCGAGCTTCCTCGCCAGCACGATCTCGGGTTCCGAGGGCCGCAGGTAGGCGGGACTCAGCGAGTGAGCCGCCTCCCGGTCGAAGCTCGACTCCGCCAGCGGCTCCAACGACAGCCTGGCAAGCGTCGCGGCGTGAGGCTGATCCCATTCGGCGAGGCCACGGCGATAGCCCCGGCCATCGCCGGAGGCCTCGAGACCACGGAGAAACTCGTCGGCCCCGGCGCCAAGGACCCAGGCCGGCCCCTCGAGGACATCTGCGAGCTCAGCGAGCGAAGCGACCTGGTCTTCCGCTTCACGGATCGGCCGCCCCCCGCCGCCGCGCCTGAAGAGCGCCCCGTAAAAAAAACCTCTCCGGCCATCGAGAACCGGAACGAAGGCATCGAGGGGATACTCGTCATCCGCGAGTTCCACCTGGGCGAATTCCATAGCGGAGGCCGCCATCACCTCGAGCGAAGAAACCGTCACGACAGGTATCCGCAGGGCGATGGCCAGTGTCTTCGCAGCCGTTATTCCGACCCTGCAGCCGGTATAGGAGCCCGGACCGGCGCTCACGCTGATGCCCCGAAGCTCCCGAGGGGTGAGGTCGCTGCGGCGAAGCAGGCCATCGATCCGAGCGGCGAACTCCCGGGCATGGGCCATGTCCTCGGAAAAAAATTCCTCCTCGCGCACTCCCCCGGCGTCAAAGAGGGCCAGGCTGCCCTGCGGATCGGAAGTTTCAATCGCTAAAAAAACCATGGGTAAGACAGAGCTTCGAGTGGGAAACGAAAGCGGCGGACTTTATCGGAGGGAAGCTTAACCCATGAAGGCTGAGCTACCAACGGCTAGCCGACCAAACAACCCTAAATGGCCCCTACGGGGCGGGACTGACCCTATTTTGAGCCGGGCTGAGCCATTTTCACCTTCTGCTGTGAATTCACCTGCGCGACCGCCTCATCCGGCAGTTTCAGAAGGCATTATGTCTTTGACACAAGTCGTTACCGCAAATAATATAAG
>JAKUSY010000161.1 GCA_022451445.1 Planctomycetota bacterium | reverse complement strand
TGCTCAACGATGATCACGCTATTGCCTCTGTCCCGGAGGCCTCCAAGGGCGTTCAGCAGGCGTCTGTTGTCCCTGGAATGAAGTCCGACGGAGGGCTCATCCAGGACAAAGACAACTCCCTGGAGGGCGCTGCCGAGCTGGCCGGCAAGTCGAACTCTCTGCACCTCTCCGCCCGCGAGGCTCGGCGCTGCCCGGCCGAGGGTCAGGTGGCCGAGGCCCACGTCCTCAAGGAAATCCAGTCTGCGGGTTATTTCTTCGATGATCGGGCGAGCGATCTCCCCGGCAGTACCTTCAAGCTCCACAGTCGCGAAGAATTTTTTCAGGTCATCGATGGGCCTGTCGCAAAGAGAGCCTATCGTGGCTCCGGAAAATTCAACGGAACGGGAGAGCCCTGAGAGCCTCTGCCCTGCGCATTGGCGGCAGACGCCCTCGGTTACAAGTTCGTTCAGGGAGTCCTCATTTTCAGTTCTGGCTTCATCTAGGTATTCAAGCAGCCCGGGGAGCTCTCCGGCGCCGTGAAGCATGGCGTCCTGGGCGTTTTGATCGAGCTGTTCCCAGGTCGCATCGGTGCCAAGTCCAAGATGCCTGAGGAGGGAGCCGGGAATCCCGGGGTCGAAGGCGGGGTGGTCTTTCCCGCCCATGGTGAAATCCACGGCCAGCCCCCCTTGCAAAAGGGGCCGTCGGCTGCTGGCGATAAGCAAGCCCGGGTCAACCTGCAAGGCGACGCCGGTTCCGCGGCATCCCGGGCACATGCCGGCGGGAAGGTTGAAAGAAAAGATTCGGGTGTTGAGCGCGGGAAGATCCACTTCGCAATCGGCGCAGGAGAATCTGCCCGAGAAGAGCCTCTGGTTCTCCATATCGCCAGGGTCCGTCCCATCGACAATGAACCGGAAGGTGTCGTCGGCGAGCGCAAAGCAGCGCTCGACAGCCTCCACGATCCTTGACTGCCGACCGCGGCTTACATCGAGCCGATCGTAGATGATATCGATGGAGTGGATCTCGGCCGGATCGAGCGCGGGAATTTCCTCCTCCAGGAGCGTCATCTCCCCGTCGATAAGAAGCCTGCGGAAGCCATCCTTTTTAAGCTGGGCAAAGATAGAGGCGAAGGTGCCCCGTCGCTCGCGGACCAGGGGGGCGCAAAACAGGCCGCGAGCCCCTCCATGGACCGCAAGCAACTGCCCGGCAACCTGTTCCGCGCTCTGGGAGTCGATTACCTTTGAGCAGTTGGGGCAGTGCGGCACCCCAAGGCGCGCATAGAGGAGACGAAGATGGTCGTAGATTTCCGTCATGGTACCGACGGTCGACCTGGGGTTTCGCTGGATGGTGCGCTGCTCTATTGAAATCGATGGGGAGAGGCCCTCGATGCTGTCGATGTCGGGCTTGTCGATGCCGCCAAGGAAGCGCCGGGCATAGGCTGAAAGGGATTCGAGGAATCGTCTGTGGCCCTCCTTGTAGATGGTGTCAAAGGCCAGGCTGGATTTTCCGGAGCCGCTGACGCCGGTAATGACGGTCAAGGTCTCCCTGGGCAGATCAACCGAGAGGCTCTGCAGGTTGTTCTCAGAAGCCCCGCGAACATGGATATATTTCACGGGGTTTCAGCAGCCTTCCTCATGGTCTCGCGCGCGATTCCATGCCTGGTAAGCTTGTCATAGCGATCTGGCAGGTTGAATCCGGCCTCGAGGGCGGATTGGGGAATCAGCGAGGTGGCTGTCATGCCCGGCAGGGTATTGACCTCGAGTACGACCAGATCCCCTGCGGCATCGAGGAACATATCGGTGCGCGAGAGTGGATCACAATGGAACAGATGGTGTACGCGCAGCGCCATCTCTGCGACAGCGGCGCTCGTGGTTTCATCCAGCGGGGCGGGACAGATTTCTTCGGTCGCGCCGGGGGTATATTTTGCTTCGTAATCGAAAAACTCGCTCGTCACAGGCCGGATCTCGATCGGGGGCAGGGACACAGCGCCCTCCCGGCCGACCTCGAGGACTCCACAGGTGAGTTCGCGTCCGCCTATGACCTCTTCGATAAGAAAGCCCGACCCGCAGAGCCCGGAGACCGGCCGCCAGTGGCGTTCTTTCTCCTCGACCTGTCCGAGCAATTCTTCAGCGCTCCGAAGCAATTCGATGCCGACACTCGAACCAAGACAGTTTGGCTTGACGATCCAGGGAAAGTCCATCTCGGAGGACATCTCTTCGACCCAGGCTCGCAGTGTCCCGGGGGGCTCTTCGGCGGCGGCCGGCGGGAAGCTGAATCCGCGTGGCGTTCTGACCCCGGCGTTCATCAGCACCGCCTTGGTTAGCGCCTTGTCCATGGTGAGCGCGGCAGGGGCGACATCGGGCCCGGTGAAGGGGAGCCCGACGAAACGCAGAAAGCCCTGGATGGTCCCGTCTTCTCCTCCGGGGCCATGAAGTCCATTGAACACGCATTCGATCCCGGCGGAGGCGAGATCGCTTGCGATCTCGAGGGCAGGGGAGCTTTTACCGATGAACCAACCCCCGGGGTCATCGCCGGAATCGCCGCCGGCCTCCCACTGTCCATCAGGGTGGATGCAGACCGGCAGTACCTTGTGCCCGGCCTCACGCAGGTTGCGCACCACGCAGGTGCCGGTTTCAAGGGAGACGTCCCGCTCGCCGCAGGTGCCGCCCATGATGACGGCAATATACCGCGCTTTACCTTGTTTCATTTTCTTCGCCTCTTCGCTTGCCGGCCGGGTGGGAAAATATTCCCAGCCTCAAGCCTTTCGGTCCACCACGAACTGGATAACCTCTCTGAAAGCTTCTTTTCCTTCGTCGTGCAAAGGGAGTTCAGCAAGCACCTCGATGGACTCTTTCGCGAGCCTGCCTGCCTCCTGCCGGGCGAATTCGAGGATCTGTTCGCGGTCGTAAAAATCGATAACCCAGCAGATCTCTTCTTCGGTGGTCGCATCTCTCTCGGCCCTGACGATCTCGACGAGCTTCTGTCGATCTTCTTCGGTTCCTTTCTGCGCTTCCAGGGCGTGGGCGTAGCAGATGCTCGGCTTGCCCTCCCGGATGTCACACCCGACCTCTCCACCCCTGCCCTTTCCCTCAGTCAGGGCTATGAGATCGTCCCGGATCTGAAATGCGGGCCCGAGGCGGCGCCCCAGTTTCCAAAGCGGCTCCAGGGAACCCTCTTCAGCGCCGGCGACCATCGCTCCTCCGACCCAGGGCAGGGCGAGGTAGTAGGCCGTTTTGAGGGTGGCGATGCGGTAATAGGTCTCGAGGTTTACACTCGCCTCGCCCCGCAGGTTGATGTCGAGGGCCTGCCCCTCAACGGTTCGTTGCAGGACATGACTGAAGGCGCGGCACAATCGAAGGCTTGTATCGCCGGGCAGCTTGGACTCGGTGATCAAGCCGTAAGCTCTCGCGATCATGAAATCGGCGACATTCAGGGCGTTGGGGACTCCAATCTCTGCCCAGAGGGTTTTCTTGTCCCGCCTCATAACATCTCCATCCTCGATGTCATCGTGGATGAGGAGGAAGTTGTGAAGGATCTCGGTGGCCATGGCGAAAGGAAGAGCCCTCGTCGGCTCGCCACCGAACAATTCACAGGAGAGAAGGCACAGGGCCGGCCGGAGCCTTTTGCCACCGGTTGCGAACTGGTAATTCAGGCCATCTGTTATAAAGTCGTAGGTGTTCCTGGAATTTTCCGCCTGGAAGTACTCTTCGAGCGTCAGGATATGGTTCTGAACCGATAGGGGGAGATCTGGCATGGGGGATATTTTAGGTTGACCTAAAAGCCTGTCAACTTGACCTGTGACAAGAAGTTAAAACATTCTTAATGTTTGACACCGAATTTGGTGCGCTTAGAATCGAGTAACTGTCCGTTTTTGTGATTATTACCCTGACTAGGGGCCTGAAGGGGCCCGTCTCGCGCAGCATCAGGGAAAGTCACCAGCGACAGAAAACTTTACCCGTTTGTATTTTTGAGTTCTGTCTATATCTGGAAAGCCTTTGGGCCAAAGGATTTGGTTGTAGCCAATCCGGCCTGAGACTTTACCCAATTCGGGAGTAATTGCCTCTTGTCCTGGGTTGCCTATAGCAGATCTGATTCTTCAAGCACAGAAATTATTCCTGCTGTGCCCTGGGGATGCTATTGCCGTTATTTTCTGTTTGCGGCATTCTTTTTTTTCTGCCTGAATCCGGCGATTCTATTCGCCGGAGACGATGCTCTCCCTCCTCCCCGAATCAGTTCGGACACGGCGGTGATGTCGATCGACGATGTGGACTTTGTCTACAAGGCAGGAGTGCAGGAATCGACAAGGATCAGCGTTCCCATACGGATCGCAGGCAATCGTCAGGCCAATTATGTCCAGCTCTCGGTTGATTACGATCGTGAACGGCTCTCTTTCAGGGAGGTGAGAATAGAGGACGAGCAATGGGTCCTGTGGCCGGGAATGCCCGTGACCGTCGATCCCGAAGGAAGAATACTGGCCACCCTGATCGACCTCGGGGGAGCCCCCCGTCCTCCCCCGCACGAGCAGGGCCGGCACGTTGTAAGCCTCGTTTACGATCTCCTCCCCGGAAACCTCCCCGCCGACAATTACCGTCTTCTCGCTCCTCTGTCCTTCACTCCGTTCGATTCGCAATCCCTGACCCAGGATCCTCGGGAGGAAACCCTGGCAGGTATATTGGACCGCTCCGATGAGGATTCGGCTCTCCAGTTGGTCCAGGCCCACCTGTCCGACGGAGGCGTCAGCGTCTACTACGCCAATGGGATAGAGATCGGCGGAGGGGGAATGACCTTCCGCGAGCAGTCCTTCACCCTCCCCCTCTACATCACCCATCTGGGGGAAATCGATGCCATCAGCGTGGGTGTAGACTATGACGAACTGATACTGAATCTTACCCGTGTCCACCCCATGAATCTGCCCGCCGGGGAAATCGACCCAGCCAACGCTATCGCTATATTCTATCGTTCCAGCCCCGCTGGAGCTGATTTCAGGCTGGACGTTTCAGGCTATGGAGGCGCGACGGGCGGCTTCCTCCTCAGGGAGCATGTCGCGGACCTCGAGTTCCATTACGCCGGCTCTGTCGAAGTGGGAGATGGAGCCGGGCAAGGCGGCCCGGTCAACTTTGTTGGCGCCCAGCTCATCGTTCAGCCGTCACTCATGCGCGGCCTTGGTGAGGGCCGCGCTGCGGGGAACCGGAACCAGGGACTCAAGCTGCTGCCCGGGCACCTCAGGATCCTTCGCCCCTATTTCGTCAGGGGGAACGTTGGCAGCTCGATCCTCGGGTACAATCCGCCGGAAGACGGAGCGGCTCTCGCCCGTGAGACTTTCAGGACAGCTCCTACCCTCAGTGACTCGGTTGCCATCCTGCGTTGGCTGTTCGCTCCTGAGCCAGGCCGAGAAAGCATTACCTGCATGGAGGCAGCCGATACCGACGATGATGGCAACATCCAGATCGACGATGCCGTTCTGCTCCTGACAAGCCTCTTTATTGGAGGCGACAACCCCGCCGCGCCGTTCCCATACCCTGGAACCGACTCGGCGCATTCAGCCCTGGACATGGGCTGCGATGTACCGCTGCCGGTGTTCGTAGGCGACTGAATCAGACAGCCGGCCCATTCCAGCGCTTCCGGAAGCGCGAAGGAGAAGGCTCGGGGGGCTTCTTTCTACAGGTTGATGATCTGGTCGAGCCCGTAGTAAAGCCTGTCGAGGCTGCCGACTTTGCGAATGGCGAGGACAACTCCGGGCATGAACGAGGACCTCGATATGGAGTCGTGCCGGAGCGAGAGAATCTGCCCTGGTCCTCCGAAGAGCACCTCTTCGTGGGCCACATACCCGGGGAGTCGAACGCTGTGAACGGGGATGCCGAGATATTCCCCGCCGCGGGCGCCCGCTACGGTTTCAGTCTCTTTCGGTCTGTCCTTGCCTGGCGCCTGAGCCTGCTGGTCGAGGCTCTCCCTGATCAATTCGATGGTTTTCAGGGCGGTCCCTGAAGGTGCGTCAACTTTCTGGTCATGGTGCAATTCGATCACTTCTACATCCGGCAGGAATTTTGCGGCCTGCTGGGCGAATTTCATCAGCAGAACGGCCCCGAGTGCGAAGTTGGGCGCGATCAGTCCGCCTCGCCCAAGTCCGGTCGCCTTTGCCTGCAGGCCTTCAATGTCGGCGGAGGTAAAGCCTGTTGTTCCAACGACGGGGCAGGCGTCGGAGTCCAGTATCGTCGTGGCATTCTCAACGGCGGAAGCTGGAACGGTGAAGTCAACGACAACCTGGGCTCCCGAGCTCGCGATGGTGGCGGCCAGATCGTCTCCAAGGTCGGTTTGCGCCACCAGCTCGAGATCCGCGGCCTCACGAACAGCCTGGACGGATTCGGATCCCATCCTGCCTTTTGCGCCGTTAACAAGTACACGAATTTCAGACATCGCTGTTTTCTCTCTGGTGAAAACCCCTGCGACGAGATGTACGTCGAAGGGGAAACAAGCATAGGGGAAACTCCAGCCGGTCGCAATAGCCCAAACGATTCAGCCTGCTACGGAAAACAGCTGGTTGAAGTATGAAAAAGCCCGATGGCCTCCCCTGCCTGCCGGCCGCCCATGGCACATCGCCGAAACCGGGAGTTCCCTTTTAGTTTCAATGAGTGATTTGGACAACGATTGGAAGGCCACCAGGCATCAGAATGATTAATTATCTTTCCCCGGGGGTAATGGCTATATCGTGCCGGTGTGTTTTGGTCGGCCATTCGCCCGGACGGCACCACCTCCTTTCGCGGGTCCGGTTCTCCGGATCCTTTTTATTTGGCCACCGCGAGGCTGGAGAAGGGCGGTGCCCCGAGTGGTGAGCTAAATAACCTGGATAAAGCAAATTGCCTGCCAGCGCGATCGTCAAATAGAGCGTTTGTACGCCCCCACCGCGATCTCATTTGTCTCAGCGCCGGGCATGTGTTCTTTAATCGAACATTCGGAAAAAGCTCCGTCGATAGGCGATAGTCGGCGCCATTTGCAGTTGGTACAATCACACGCCATGAATGAACCAGTCCGCCCTCTTCTCGAATTGCTCGAGGTCGTGGAAAGTCTGCGCGGCCAGAACGGCTGCCCCGGGGACGAGGAGCAGTCGGTTGG
>JAKUSY010000160.1 GCA_022451445.1 Planctomycetota bacterium | reverse complement strand
CCCGGATACCGACCTAGACCATCAGCCCTCCAGGAGTCCTGTCCCGCCCGCAGGAAGGCCTGGACGCTCTCCGGCGTCGCGCAGCCTTCATCGGTAAGGTTAATCTCGAAGCTGAAACGGCCTCCGGCGATCTCGGGCAGGTTCTCGCAGGCAATCGCCGGAGCGCTGGCATCCACCCCAAAGGGGCGGCTCTCAAAGCTCAAGGCCTCCGGCTCGATCCCATCGTCGGGATTGGCAGACTACTTGACCAGGAGACGGATCCTGCAGTCTGCCATGGTCGTCTCGGGAACCGTCCACATGATGACTCCTGTCTCTATCAGCGCATCGCCAACGACATTCCACTTGTCGTCGGCCGACGAATAGAACTCCAATACGACCGTCGCCTGGGAATCGAGGGCCTCTTCAGCCGGCTCATCGCGAACCTTCCAGGCCACCTCGACCGCCACCCCCGCGAGCAGGCATTCCGCTTCCGGAGAGATAAACTCGAGGGCGGGCGGCAGCTCGACCACCACCTCGGGCTCCTCGGGTATGCCCGGCTCCGCCGCCGACTCTTCAGCAGGAGCCGGCGTCTCGGCCACCGCCACCTCCTCGACCGGGGCCGTCTCGACGGCGGGTTCATCCAGGGAGGAGACCACGTTGCCGCCCTCCCTGCGAAGCATGATGGTGTCGGAGCCGCTGAGCCCCGCCAGGTCCTTCACCGTGGCGCGCACCTGGATCTCACTCTCCACCCCCTGCGGAAAGAACCAGGCGAAGCTCTGCTCTCCATGCTGGGCGATTCGCGTGGTCACCGGAGACCATTTCTCTCCAGCGTCCATGCTCCATTCCACCTCGAGGGGACTCTTGCCGAGCTGCTGCTCGGAAATTTCCAGATCCAGGCTGATTCTCGATTTGCCGCTGAAGAAGAAGGTCTTCCCGGCCCCTGTCCACTTGACGGCCGGCGGGGTCTTGTCGACACAGAACCAGAGCTGGGGAGCCTCCGTGCCCTGTGGAGTGAGAAATTCACGCTCACCCTCGAGTACGACCGATATCCTGACCCCGTAGACACCCTCACCGGCCGCCTCGTATTGAATCGGGATAGTCTCGGAATCAACAACCTGCGACCAGGTCCCGGCCACGGGATCTTTGAGCCACAATTTGTAATTCGTTACAGTCTCGAGATTGATCATCCCCGGGTCAAAGGATGGCTGGATCGCCACCTTCTCAGTCGTGGAATAGAAATGGTCCGCAACCGGAGAGATCCTGCTGATGATCAACGGCAGCACCTCACCCGCTTTTCGTGCCCGCGCTCCACTCCGGGTCGCGACCTTGGGACTGACCTGACAAGACGAAACCGTGACGATTACAAGCATCAAGATCATGCCTGTAAGGGTCCTTAACGAACGAGCTTTCATTACAAAGCCCTCCTCTTGATAACCGTGGTCCTGAAGACCGGATCTCTTCACTTCCGGGCTTCTAATTCTCTTCTTCACTTCCGAGACCCGGCGGAAAGGGCCGCCAGACCTACCACGAACAGCGCGCGCCGCCCGCGGATACATAAATACTCTTGGAGCCTGATACCGGAGCAAAACCGGATTCGGGGCTTCAACCCCCTAAAGGCGCAGGAATTTTAACGAATTTTATCGGCCCTGTCGTTAACAAAACCTACCGCTCCGGAGAAGATTGAAAAACCATCTCCCGCACTCGAAAGGGTCTCTAAAGCGCTCTCAGAGGCCCCCGGAGGATTCCTGGTCCAGGACGGCCCCTGCAACCGATGAACAAAACGCTCCGGATGAGGCATGAGGCCGAGGACATTTCCCTTCTCGTTGCAGATGCCCGAAATATCGAGCACCGAACCGTTCGGATTGGCGGGGTAGGCGCCGCCGGCCGCCGCCGGCTCCGGGTCATCATCCCCACTGCCCTGGCGATAGGTCAACGCAATCTGGCCATTGTCGCGCAATCTCTCAAGCAGGTCGGGATCGCGCAGGAAAAAACGCCCCTCCCGATGCGCCACGGGCGCCCGCAGGTACCGCGGACAGGGAGCGCCATGCTCGCCCTTGCAATCGAGGAAAGGACACTGGTCGGTCTCCACCCGGAGATCGATCCAGCGGTCTTCAAACTTACCCGAGACGTTTTCGATCAATGATGCCACCTTGTCCCCCTCCCAGCCCGGGAGGATCCCAAGACGCACCAGCACCTGGAATCCATTGCAGATGCCGATGACGAGCTTCCCCTCATCGACAAAGTCATGCAGGTCCCCTGCCAGGCGAGTCCGCAGCTGGTTCGCGCGGACCGTTCCGGCCCCCAGGTCGTCTCCATAGGAGAAGCCTCCGGGGATGGCGAGAACATCGAACTCTTCAAGACGCTCCTCGCCTCGAAGCAGGCTGCCGACATGCAGGACGCTGACCTCGCCGCCGGCAAGCCTGAAGGCGTGGGCTGTTTCTTCATCGCAGTTAACCCCCGCGGTTCGCAATACGAGGACTTTAGCCATCGCGTTCAGCTCCCAAAAATCATCCTGAAAAAATCACACGGCATCGAAAATCAGCGGTTCCTTCCAGCTCGACCTCAACCCTTCAAGCGACTCGGAGAGCACCACCTCGGCTCCATCCTGGCCGACCACATCGAGGGTCTCACCCTCGCAGGTCTGGCCAATCGACGCAGCCGGAAGACCCGCGAAGATCGAGAGGAAGGCATCCTTGTTCTCCTCTGAGACCTCGACAAGGTAGCGACAGTTGGATTCGGAGAAGAGCAGTCCCGGATCATCGAGGCCATCCTCTCCCCCAGGTCGGGGTACATCCGCGAGTCGAAGGCGCGCGCCCACCCCGCCGCTGAAAGACATCTCCGCGACGGCGACCGCGAGCCCTCCCTCCGACAGATCGTGGCAACTTCGAACCAGCCTCTGCAGGATCGCCTCGTGCATCGCCTGGTGAATCTGAAACGCCTCCGGCGGCAGGTGGGGAACATCTCCCCCGCCACCGGAGAATTTCGCATAGTGGCTGCCGCCGAGCTCCGCGAGGGTGGCACCCACGAGCAGGAGGCAATTACCCGGAGCCTTGAGATCCATGGTCACCGAACAGGAGATGTCCTCAACCATCGCCAGTGACGAGATCAGCAGGCTCGGCGGAATAGAGAGCGTTCCATCCCCGGTGCGAAATTCGTTGTTCAGGCTGTCCTTGCCGGAAACAAAGGGTGTACCGAGCGCCATGGCAGCATCGTAGCAGCCCCTCGCCGCCTCGACGAGGGAGCCGAGGGTCTCGGGACGATCCGTATTGCCCCAGCAGAAATTATCCAGGATAGCGGTCCTGGCTGGATTCCCGCCACAGGCGACGATGTTCCTGATCGCCTCATCGACAGCGGAAACGGCCATACGATAGGGATCTATATCTCCATAGCATGGATTCATGCCACAGCCGACCGCGATCCCGCGCAGGGAATCATAGCGCGGCGTGAAGACCACCCCATCCCCGGGGCCATCGGCGTCCTTTCCCTGCAGGGGCTTGATGATGCTGCGTCCCTGGACCTCGTGGTCATACTGACGAATCACCCATTCCTTCGAGGCGACGTTGGGAGAGGCGAGTATCGCGCGCAGCAGCGCCCCGGCATCGAGATCGCAGCCATCCCCGGGTTCCTCCGCCTCCGGCTTGCGAAACACGGAAGTGAGAGAGGCCGGCGGGCGACCGCCGTGAAGGAATTTCATGCCGAGATCACAGACCTGGTTGCCTTCGTAGAAGAGCTCGAGCTTTCCGTTGCCGGTGAACTCGCCGATATCGGTGCACTCCACTCCCTCGGACTCGGCCAGGGCTTCAAATTCCGCGTACTTCTCAGGCTCCACGGCGAAGACCATGCGCTCCTGGGCCTCCGAGATCCAGATCTCCCAATAGCTCAGGCCCTCGTATTTCAACGGCACCTTCTCGAGATCGACCCGCGCTCCGGTATCTTCGCCCATCTCGCCTACCGCGCTCGAAAACCCGCCCGCCCCGCAATCGGTCACCGACCGGTAGAGCCCCCGGTCCCTGGCCTTGATCAGGACGTCGAGAAATTTCTTCTCCGTGATGGCGTTGCCGATCTGAACGGCGCCGCTGGAGACGGTCTCGGACTCCTCGGTAAGCTCGACGGAAGAAAACGTCGCGCCGTGAATTCCATCGCGGCCGGTACGCCCACCGAGGGCCACCACGCGGTCCCCCGGGTTGACCACCTTCTCGACCATGCTCCTTGGAATCAGGCCGACGGAACCGCAATAGACCAGGGGGTTGCCGATGTACCTGTCGTCAAAATAGAGCGCGCCGCTGGCGGTCGGTATGCCCATCCGGTTGCCGTAATCACGCACACCGGAGACCACCCCCCGCAACACCCGGAGGGGGTGCAGCGCGCCGGCGGGCAGCTCCTCCATGGCGAGATCCGGCGGTCCGAAACAAAAGACGTCCGTATTGACGATCGGCTTGGCCCCGAGCCCCGTACCCAGAGTGTCCCTGAGCACTCCCCCGATACCTGTACCCGCTCCTCCGTAGGGTTCGATAGCGGAAGGATGGTTGTGGGTCTCCACCTTGAAGGAGATGCCGTACTCATCATCGAAGGCCACGACTCCGGCGTTATCCTTGAAAACCGACAGACAGAAGGGCGTCTCCTCCTTCGCCATGAGCTCCTCGGTGGCCCGGGCGATGGTCTCCTTGAGAAGATTCTCATAGACGAACTTCTCCCCATCGGGACCCTCGTGCTCGATCCGGGCCGGCAGGGTCTTATGGCAGCAATGCTCACTCCAGGTCTGGGCGATGGTCTCCAGCTCGATGTCGGTGGCGGGCCTTCCCAGGCTCTCAAAATGATCCCGGATGGTGCACATCTCGTCCAGGTTCAGGGACAGCTGTCCCTCGAGGCTGAGGGCGACCAGGCCATCGTCGTCGACCCCGGAGAGCTCGACCTTGCCAAGTGAAAACTCATAGGGAGCCGCCGCGGAAAAAGGCGACGGGATCTCCTCCTGGTCCCAGAAGACGTCCTCGATGGCCGGATTGGAGAGAACCTTCTCTCCAACCAGCTCCCGCTGCTCAGCCGTCATGGAGAGGGAGAGGCGGACCCGCAGCGCCAGACGAACCATGAGCCCCCCCATGCCCAGGTCATCGAGTCCCTTCAGCAGGGACTCCTCCACCGGCTCCATCACACCGGTCTTTTTCCGCACGGTGGCCACATGGCCCCCGTCCCCGCCAGCCATGGGATCGGACAGCTTTTCTCCATCGCCGAGGTCCCTCAGCTCGCATTCCTGGGTAACCGGGTCGCTGAGAAGATGCTCGATCGCCAGGGAAACCTGTTCCTCCTCCAGGGCTTCTCCCCTCAGGTAGAACAGCGAACTGACCCTGATCCCGCAGTCACGGCAATCCAGCCAGTCAGCCAGCTGCCCTCGCAACTCTACAGCACGGGGGTCATCACCACAGGCCTCCCGCCAATGGACCTCGACCTCCCAGGTTCGCAGGCTCGTCATCAAGATATCCGATGGAATAATACGGCGGGATTATAACCTTGCCCGACTGCCAATAAAACCCCTGTAGAGCGGCATATTCAAAGACTGCCAATCTGCTTGCTTTTCCATCCGGGCATACTAGAATGCCGTTTCAGGGGAAAAAGTAAGTGGGGTGGCCCGGCTGGAACCACTTGGGGAGCAGCTGAGCAGCCGGAGAACTGAGCCACTGAGGAACCGCAGCCAAATGGTTAGATCATCAAGCAGCCACCGCCTCGATTTCGAAGCCCCCATCATCGAACTCGAGAAGAAAATCGAAGAGCTTCGTACCTTCGCCGAATCGACCGAGGTCGATCTCTCCGGCCAGATCGAAAAGCTGGTCACGAAATGCGATGAGAAGAAGCGAGCCATCTTCAACAACCTGACTCCCTGGCAGAAGATCCTGCTGGCACGGCATCCCCAACGGCCGCTGACCTCTGATGTCGTCAAGGCCATCGTCGCTGATTTCATCGAGCTCCACGGAGACAAATCGTTTCGTGACGACCCCGCGATGATCTGCGGACTCGGCAGGATCGATGAACAACGTGTCCTCCTGGTGGGCCATCGAAAGGGAAAAGACACCGCCGAAAAGGTCTCCTGCCACTTTGGCAGCCCGCATCCCGAAGGCTACAGAAAAGCTATGCTCAAGATGAAGTTGGCCGACAAGTTCGGGGTTCCCATCGTCACCTTCATCAATACGCCTGGAGCCTATCCCGGGATCGGCGCTGAAGAGCGGGGCCAGGCCTTCGTCATCGCCCGCAACCTGATGGACATGGCAATCCTGAGGGTGCCCGTGGTCTGCGTAGTGATCGGTGAAGGCGGCAGCGGCGGAGCGCTAGGGATCGGCATCGGCCACCGGGTCCTGATGCTCGAGCACTCCTATTACTCGGTCATTTCTCCCGAAGGATGCGCCGCGATACTCTGGAAGAGCGCTGAACATAAGGAGCAGGCCGCCAATATTCTCAAGCTCACAGCGGAGGACCTCGACTCTTTTGGAATCATCGATGAGATCATTCCCGAGCCCCTGGGAGGCGCCCACAGGGATCCACCCCTGATCTTCGACAGGCTGAAGGAGTCTATCCTCAGGCACATCGGGGAGCTGGCCAGGCTCAGCGGCGAAGAGCTGATCCGGGACCGTTACGATAAGTTCTGCAAGATGGGCGAGTTTGAGGAACGCCTGAAAGAGTCCGTAAGCAACTGATCCTGCCGCGCTCCCGACATTTCCCGCTCCTGCTTTATCACGATAGTTGAAAAGGGCGTGAGCATGGTTTTAACTTGAGCCTGAGCAGGTGAGAAAAAACCCTGTTCTCTCCACGCGAGAACTCACGAAGAGTTCGTCTCATCACCCAGGGTGCTGAAGAATAACCTCAGAATCAAAACAGCTTTATCGAGGGCTAAAAAATGGACTCCATTCGTCCAAATGAAACCTGCGAACCATCGCCTCCGGCTGTCCGGCCGGCCGGTATCGGCGTTCGCTCCTTCCTCTCTCTGATCACATTGATTCTCTTCGCCCTCCCGGCTGCGCTCCCCCTCACAGGCTGCGGAGGCGGCTCATCGGATGAAGGTGAAGAGGTGAGCTCCAGCGACAAGAAGAAGAAAAAGAGCCGGAAGCCCAGAGAAGAAGAAGAGGAGGA
>JAKUSY010000016.1 GCA_022451445.1 Planctomycetota bacterium | reverse complement strand
GGGGGCGATAACGGTTCCCTCGGGGATGCGGTATTTCCTGAGGTCCTCGATGCTCTCACGGCTGTCACTGAGCTACCAGCCGCCGATGTCGATGGCGACGTCGGCGGGGTTGATGAGCTCGCCAGCGTCCTCGAGCGGCGCCTCGGTGCGCCTCAGCACCTCTTTGATCAACACCCGCCGCGGCCGAGGCGCCGGGTCCTCGGCGCCCGGGGAACCGAAGGCGTCGGCGCTGGCGCGCCAGTGCTCCGGTCCGTCGCCGCCGTTTCCCGGGCGCGCCGGGACCAGGGAGTAGCCGAAACCATCGGGGCCGATGGGCCAGGCTCCGCCGTCATTGTAGTCAACGTACGCGGCGAGGTTTCCGAAGGAGTCCCTCAGCTCGATGCGCTCACCATCGTTGTCGAGGGAGCCCTCGTAGACGCCGAAGTGCGCTGCCGCCGGGTAGGCGGTGGCGAAGGCGGCCGCGTCGGCGGCGAGCACGAGGCGCGCCCCGCCCGAAAGAACAGCTTGCTCGGCAAAGGCGAAGGAGATGCCTGTGCTGAAGAAGAGGCCGGAGAGGTCCAGCGGGGAGTCGCCAAGGTTGGCCAGCTCGATGAAATCGTAGGGGCCGCCACCGGGGGCATGGTACATGAGCTCCGTGATGGCGAGACCCGACCAGGCGGCCGGTACGGAGAAATCGGCCGCGTTGAGGGCGCTCCAGGTCTCGCCTGAGAGGGCGCGTGCCCGCACGGCTGTATTGGTCGTGATGCGAACCGGTCCATCGTAGGCGGCCGCGGAAGCCGAGAGCCCGCCGGTTCCGTAAGCTCTCGGGTCGCTGCCGTCGGTGGTGTAATAGATGGCTCCTTCCGCGCCGCCGGGCAGCTCCATAGCCAGGGCGAAGCCCTGCGGCACCTCGCCGCCATGCTGGCTGAACTCCGGCGCCGCGAGGGTTGGATAGAGACGGGCGGAGCGTAATTGTTGCAGGACCCGCGCTGAGCGGTTGGGAAACCAGGTGCGTAGAAGCCAGTTGAGCTCGGCGGACCATTCTCCCTCACGGGTATAGGGCGGCTCCCTGCGCACATCGCCCCAGCGAGCGGCCTCGAGCACCATCGGCAGGTTGATCTCATCGGCGCGCCGCATATAGATCTGCGCCGGACGGTTGTCGCCGGGCTGTTCGGGATTCCAGTTGCGCTCCGAAGGATTGACGTACATGGGGCCACCGTTGAAGAAATGCTGGTGGACCCGGTCGGCGAAGAGGAGGCGCCACTCGGGGCTCTGCCTGAGGCGGCTGAAGACTTCGGCGGGAGTGTTGTTGTTGTTGACCCCGACGCGGTTGACGTTGACGTCCTTGAGCACGTGCTCGGCATCCCAGCTGAAGAAGCGGAACACCCCCCCCGGTGTTCTTCGGCGTCCGGCGTACCAATTGTGATGCGGCCAGTCGTCGTTGCCGGTGTAGAAGTTCACGAGCATATAATCGGCGATATCGAGGACATCGAGCTGCCCCTGGAGAGCCTCGTAGTTTGCCAGCGTCCCGAGGTTCGCCCGCGCCAGCGACATCATGGCGTTCCAGGCGGCGGAGTTCCCATCGACCACCTGCCCGCCGTTGTGCCGCAGGATGTCCCACTCCGCCTTGTCGCCGCCGAGGTGCTCTTCGCAGTAGCCGTTGTCCGGGCGCTCGTGGACATCGAAGACGCCCCAGAACAGGCCGTTTAGAAAAACGTTGCACAGGCGGCTGCGGGGGGCGAGAGAGCCGGTCGCCAGCTGCAGGTCGCTGACGAACATGTCGCGCACGTACTGGCTGCGGACGCGCTGGTCATGGCTCGGGTGGGTGAAGGTCAGGTTGAGATGGGCATCGAGAACGAGGTTGTCGAAGCGATCGACCGGTGAGCCGGGGAAGAAATCGTAGCGCAGCTTGCTCTGTCCGTGGTCGCCGCGAAAGGCGAGCCGGTAGGAGGTCTTCTTGGACTTCCAGCCGCTCGTAGAGCTGCCTCCCTGGACGCGGATCCCGCAGGATGCGAGGAAGCCCTCGTCGCCGTCGGGGAGGATCAGCTCGGCGGTCACCTCGCGTTCCCAGGCGGGGCCGGCGCTGGAGGGATGCACGATGACCCCGCGGCTCGATCCGAAGAGGTCGTCCATGCCTCCGACAATCGAGATGGCCGGCAGGCTCATCAGGGCCCGCAGGCCCAGGGCGCGGTTGTCGCGCGCGTTGATGACCTGGGGGTCCATCTCGTAGTCAGCCGCGGTTCCCGGCCAGGAGCTTGGAAAGCCCGGCGGGTTTCTCGGCTGCGAGAGCACCCTCTCGGGAAAGATATAGGACCAGGTGGTGGCCGTCGAGGGGAGCTGCCCGCGCCGGTAGGCGGCCGCCCGGACCATTCGCATCGGCGTCGAGGGCGAGTCCGTGATATCGATGGCCCCGGTGTAGAGGGTGCCGTCGCCTTCGGTGGGCTCGCTGCCGTCAAGGGTATAGTAGATGCTCGCGCCCTCGGTGGCGCAGGTGAGCTCGAGGGAGAACCCGCCGCCGTAAAAACCCCTTGGATGACTGGGCGAAACCTCGGCGACGACGCCCTCGAGAACCTCCGACGCGGCGTTTGACTCTCCGGGTGTCGGGGTGGCGAGATAGCCCGGGATGCCGGTCTCGGTGCGGCCCCAGGCGAGGTTGGTTCGCTGTGGCGGATAGGCAGGCGCCAGCTCGGAGACCGCCTGGCGCGGCGCGTTCGGCCCGAAGAGGCCGAGGTATTCACCGCCGGTTTCGAGCTTGAAGTTCACGTGCAGGTTGCCCTCGTCCGGCGCGCGGTCCTTGCCGGAGGCGAATACCAGCAGGTATTCCCCCGGCAGAAGCTGTCTCTGGGGGAAGGTCCACTTGCCGGGCGCGGAGGCATCATCGGTGAGGGTCCAGCCGGCCAGCTCGACCCGCTCGGTCCCGAGGTTGCGCAGCTCGATCCAGTCGGGGCTGTCGCCATCCTCGTCGCGCAGGCCGCCCTGGTTGGAGGCGAGGAGCTCGTTGATCACCAGCTGTCCAGTCGGGGCGTTGGGGTCGATGACGTAGGTCCAGCTTTCCGCGACGAAGTCGTTCGCGGGCGCGAAGAGATCGCGGATCTCGTGGTTCTCAGACCAGCTGATCGCCACCTCGCCTTCGGGAGGTTGTTCGAACTCGAAGATGTAGGGCCCCGTGGCCGAGCCGCTGACGCTGTCCGCTTCGATGCCGTTGATGAGCAGATCACCCGCGTCAACGCCGGCTACCGCCTCGCTGAAGGTCACCTCGATGCGCCGCAGCTCCCGGACGCGCGCGTTGAATCCCGGCAGCAGGCCGGCGATGGAGGGAGGGGTCGTGTCGATTCCCACGGGGTCGATGAGGGCGAGGTCGAACTTCGCATCGCTGGAGGTGGGGGTTGCATTGAACAATTGAACGGCGATGGTGTTCGTTCCTGCGATGATGAAATCCGAGGGGGCGGGCAGGTCGAAGACCTCGTAGGTCCCTGATTCGTGGCTGCGGCTGGCGCGGGCGTCAAAAGCCGGCTCTTCCGGGGGGTTTTCCGCGGCGACCTCGACTCCGTTGATCCAGAGGATGAAGCCATCGTCGAAATCGATGGCGGCCTCAAGGGCAACGACCATGGCCGGGTTCGGGATCTCCAGGGTATGGCGCAGGTAGAGGGAGGTGTAGTTGCGCCGCATGGGCGGTTCGGCCTCGGCGAGATCCGTTCCAAAGGGCGGGTCTCCATAGCCGATGGGTGTGGCGCCGGATGCCCAGGCGGAATCGTCGAAGGCGCTCTCGCGCCAGGCCTCGCGGGGCGCTGAGGCCTCTGAGAGACCGGGAAGCCAGCTCCAGCCTGAGCCGGCCTCGAGGTAGACCACCTCCTGGGAGCTGAGGGCCGCGGGGATCGCCAGCAGCCAGGAGAGGAACAATATTTTCAGGAGTCGGACACCTGGCACGGGATCTCCATGGATACAAGCATAGCTTTCAGCCGCGGAGCCGGCTGAGGTCCGGGAAACAACCCAATCCGTATATCATACCCGTCGTTCGGCTCCCGGGCTATGCCAAGAGGCCGTGGGAACGAAGGCGGCCTTGCGGCCACTCAGGGGGCGCTGCGCCCCTCCTTGCGGTATTTGTTGAGCAGCTTTCTCAGCCGCGCGACCACATCAGGCTTTTCCTGGTAGAGGTTCTTTTCCTCCCGCGGGTCGGCGGCGAGGTTGTAGAGCTGGCCGGCCGGCTCTCCGGGCTTTGGCTTGATCTTGCGAGGCGCCGTGAAGCCGCCTGAGCCGCGTCCGACGATGAGCTTCCAGCTTCCCTGGCGCAGGGCGAACATGCCCGAGACGGAGTGATGGACCGTCGCCTCGCGAATCGGGCGTTCGAGGGCTTCGCCCAGCAGGGCGGGGAGAATGTTGTAGCTGTCCTCCCCCGCGTTGGGCGGCAGCTTCTCTCCGACAATTGCGGCGGCTGTCGCCATCAGGTCGCTCAGGCAGATGGTCTCATCGTTGGAGGTGCCGGGCTTGATCTTGCCGGGCCAGCGCGCGAGGAAAGGCACCCGGTGGCCGCCATCCCAGATGTCGGCCTTCTGCCCGCGGGTGTTGCCATTGGCCGCGTGCTTGAACTTTTTGACGTCGCTCACCGGCCAGTGAGAGCCGTTGTCGCTGGTCACGATCAGCAGGGTGTTCTTCGCCTGGCCGCTTTTCTCCAGGGCGGCGGTAACCTGGCCGATGACGTGATCGACCTGGGCTACGAAGTCGCCGTAGTGGCCCGCCTTGCTCCTGCCGCGGAATTCCTTCGCAGGCAGCCAGGGGGTATGGGGCGCGGTGAGGGGGAAATAAAGAAAGAAGGGCCTGGCGGCGGGGTCGCCGCTGCTGCGTTCGATGAATTTTACCGCCTCGCTGGCGATCCTCGGCAGCACCTCGATATGCTTGAAATCTCCAGAGACCTGTCCGGCCCTCCAGAACCCCCCGCCCTTCTGTCTGCGATGCTTACTGCCGGCTACCTTCGTGCACCGCGGCGTGACGGGCAGGTTATTGCGGACGTAGAGGTAGGGCGGAATGTCGAGCGACGAGGGAATACCGAAGAAGTAATCGAAGCCCACATCGTTGGCTCCCGGGGTGAGGGGCTTTGAATAGTCGGCTTTCTTGCCTGCGCCGAAGCCGAGGTGCCACTTCCCGACGGCGCCCGTGGTGTAGCCGCTCTTCTGCAGGAGCTTGCCGACGGTCAGCCTCGCGGGGTCGATCAGGAGCGTTCCATCACCCCAGAGTACGCCGCTCTTGAGGCGCGTTCGCCAGCAATAGCGGCCGGTCAGGACGCCGTAGCGCGTCGGTGTGCAGACCGATGATGGAGAGTGGGCATCGGTGAAGCGCACGCCCTCGCCGGCCAGCTTGTCCATGTTCGGGGTCGGGACCTTCGAGTCCCGGTTGTAGCAGCCGAGGTCCCCGGCCCCGAGGTCATCGGCGAGAACGAAAACGATATTCGGATGGGCGGCGCTGGCGGCCCGGGCCCCCAGGCAGGCCAGGGCGGCGATGGAGAGTATCCTGATGAGCTTCATGGGACAGGTCTTCCTTGCTTGGAGATGGAAACCGTCAGGGTACTCGCTCGCCCCCCTACCCATCCATCAATCCCGTCTCGGGATTCAGTCCTGGAGCTGTTCGAGGTAGCGCGTGCGAATCTCGCCGAGTTCCCGGTCGTAGAGCCCGGCGGAGATGTCCGGGAAGGTCCACTCGAGGGGGCGGTAGCTCCCTCTTCCGTAGCGCGCGACAAGGTCAGCGTAGACTCCTTGCGCGAGGTAGATCTTCTGGCCGGCCGGCTTCAGCGAAGCGAGCACCAGCTTGCCGTGATCGAGGTAGCCGGCGTCGAGGTTGGCCCTTCGCCCGGATGCCCCGGCCAGGGAGCGCTCCAGCTCGACACACTCATGCTTGAAGTCGACCAGCTCGCCGGGCGAGGCCAGCCGATCAAAGGAGAGGATGGAGCGCTGGAGCCCGGTCCCCATCTCCTCTTCGTAGTAGGCGCTCAGGGCGAAGGGCCGGGGAGGCCCCTGGTGGTCGATGTCGCCGCGGCGGGCCTGGAGGCCTTCGATGCCGCGCTCGAGAGCCCCGGGGCTCGAGCACAGGGCCGCCACGATCAGCTTTACGGGCTCCGGGGAACGCTCTTCAGTCATATTCTTCTCCCCGCCTGGAGAAGAGGGCGAGCGCGCGGGCGACGAGACCTTCCTCGATTCCGAAGGTGCTGGCGATCTCCGGGGCAGCCGAAAGCTCGGCGCGCTCGACCGTCTCGCGTGAACGCCGCTGGAAGCGGGAGCCCTGCAGGTAGAGCTGCTCGGCGCCACGGACCCTCGTCAGGAGAGGATAGCGCATCATGTCCCAGCCGAAGGATGCATCCCAGGCGTCAAGGAAGTCGCTGTCTTCAGCGGGCTCCGCCTTGAAGGTCAGCCGGTGGGAGACGCTTCCCTGCTGGCTGGTGTGAAGCTCGATCCTGGAGCCATCCTCCCTGTGTTTGAGAAGGAGCTCGTTGAAGGAGGTCGGGACAATCCGGCTGGTCTCTTCGCCTTCCGGCAGCGGAAGGGGCCTGAGAATGAGATAACCCGGATCGAGCAGGTGGGGTCGCTCGTTGAACCAGACGAGCAGGGCGCAGTGGGTGTTGTCTCCGTAGTGACGGTCGGCCAGGATGGGCTCAGCCCGCAGGCCGAGAGCCCGCAGAATATGAAGGAGTGCGGCGGTCAGGGAAAAGCAGGTGCCGCCGCTTCCAAGGCGTATGTGATCCTTGATCACCTCCTCGGGGCATCTCCGCGCTGCCTGCGCGCCTTCATGGTCCTGCTTGAGGATCTTGGTCAGGTTTTCGTAAGGGATGGAGGAAAAAGCCGTGGCGACGCTCTCGATGAGGGAGGCGGCGGACTCCTGGCGCTCGAGACGGAAATGCTCGGAGAACACGGCAAGCGTGGAAGACCCGGGCCCGGGCTCGGCGAGAGGATTTTTCGTCATGCGCTCCCCCTCCGGTTTATTTTTTCGGGTCGCTTGAGGCGGGCTCAGCAAGGCCTTCACGGCTGAAATGTTCCGCTGGAGCCAGCTGGAAACCCGCGAGGGGCGCTCCTCCCCGCGCTCGGCCGTTCTTCCTGAGCTCCTCGATGGCCTGGTTGATCACGCCGCGGTCTCCGACCAGGACCACCAGGGCCTTCCGCCAGCGATAGATCTTTTTCGAGATTTCCTCCAGGTCGTTTTCTCCGGCCGCCTCCATGGCGGCGTAAAAGGCGCGTCTTTCCATCGGCTCCAGGTTGAGGGCGGCGGCGTTGGAGTAGATGCCAAGCAGGCCGGCCTGTGTCTGGAGGCTCTCGATGAGCCGGCTGCGCTGGGTAGAGGCCGCCTTTCGCAGCTCGCCTTTTCTCAGCGTACCGCGCGCCATCTCCTGGAACTCCCTGAAGAACTCGGATATTCCCAGGGCCGTAGCGCCGGATTCTACCGAGGAGCTGGCGACGAGATGTCCCCAGAGGCGTCGCGATGCTAGCCCGCTGCGGGCGCCGTAGGTGATCTTCTTCTCCTCCCGGAGGTTGGAGTTCAGGCGGCTGGTGAAGGTTCCGCCGAAGATGGTATTGGCGAGCGCCAGGTGTGGCGCCGTCGGGCTTTCGTAGGCCTTCCCCGGCAGGTAGATACGGATCACCGTCTGCGCGGCGCCGGGCTTATCGACAACAACCAGCCGTTGCCTGGCGAGAGGGGCGCTGTGCCGGGCTTTCGCAGGAATCCCGGCAGCAGGGCCCTTCCAGCCAGCGAAGCGCCTTTCGAGTTCCCGGCGAAGGGCGGCGGGCTCAAAATCTCCGGTGATGAGCAGAACCGAGTTGCCGGGATGGAAGAGGCGGTTGTGGGTTTTCCTGATTTCCGCCAGGGTGATGCCGTCGACCGATTGAAGGTAGCCGTCTTCGGGGTGGGCGTAGGGATGTTCATCTCCGTAGTAAAGCCGATCCCCGACCACCCGCGCGACCGAGGTCGGGCGCTCTTCACGCTGCTTGAGATCGTTGAGGGTCAGCCGCTTGACTCTCGCCCAGTCTTCATCGGAAAAAGAGGGCCTCAGCAGGATGTCGGCGAAGAGGCCGAGGGCTGTGGGGAAGTTGCGCTGGAGGACCTTCAGCTCGATGGAGCTGTAGTCTTTTCCGGTCGAGAGGTCGAGGCTGGCGCCGAGGAACTGGATCTCATCCGCGAGCTCGATGGAACTCAGCTTCCCGGTTCCTTCGTCCATCATGTCCATGGCCAGGGACATGAGGCCCTCTTTTCCCTTCGGGTCGGAGGCGGATCCGGATCGCACGATGAGGGAGGCCTCGACCAGCGGAACATGGTCGGAGTGCAGCAGCCAGACCTCCAGGCCATTGCTCAGCTCGAGTATTTCAGGCTCGGGAAGGGCGATCACCGCCGTCGAGGCCGCGGGGATCGGGATCTCCTCCCTGGCCGCGGATCCGGGTCTCCCGGCGCAGCCGCTCGGCAGGAGGCCGCAGCAGAGTGCGCAGAGGCCCAATCGGAGCGAGCGGCTCATTGTTTCGCCTCCTTCTCCCGGGGCAGGACATGGAGAATCAACCGGGCCTGGGGATCGAGAACTCGTTTTGCCCAGGCCGAGGTGGTTGCGGGGGTGATCTTTGAATATCGCGCGAGGTCTCTGTCGATGGCCCCGGGGCGGCCGAAGTGAAACAGGTAGCGATTCAGCAGGTCGGCCTTCTCCTCGAGGCTCTCGAGATCCGCCCAGAAGGAGGACTCCATGGAATTGCGAGCCCGCGCGATCTCGCGCGCGGTCGCGCCCTTCTCCCGGAGCTCGGCGATGACGGCGTCCACCTCCTTCTCTATGGCGCCCAGGCGCGCGAGGTTTTCTTTTGAGCCGGCCCCCGGAAGGGCGAAGACCTGGATGATGAATTCGGAGCCCAGGAGGCTCGAGCTCTGCCAGGCCGAGACGTTCTGCGCCAGCTTCCTGTCATAAACGAGGTGCCTGTAGAGGCGGCTCGACTTGCCGCCGGCCAGCGCGTTGGCGAGGATGTCCATATCGGCGTCCCCCTCTACGTAAAAAGGCGGAGAATGCCAGACGAAACAGGCCAGGGGCAGCTCGACCGCGTCGGTGAGGGTCTTGCGCAGGATGCCTTCTATTCTCGGTGGGGCCGGTTTTTTTCTGCTGATGGCCGGCTTGCCCGGGATCGATCCGAAGTATTTCGCTACCAGGGCTTTCGCCTCTTCCGGCTCGAAATCGCCGGCGATGGCAAGCGAGGCGTTGGCGGGGAAGTAGAACCGGTTGAAAAAGCCGACGACGTCGGAGACCGCGGCGCTCTCGAGATCCGCGTGTGAGCCGATCACCGGATGGTGGTAGGGATGCTCCCGGGGGAAGATGAGGGCGGGGATCTCCAGCCACAATTGCCCATAGGGCCGGTTCTCATAGCTTTGGCGCCGTTCGTTGCGCACCACCCCGCGCTGGGTGTTGAGCTTCTCGAGGGTCATGGCGCGGGAGAGGCCCGTCATGCGGTCCGCCTCGAGGAAGAGGAAGAGCTCGAGGAGCTCGCGCGGCCCGCTCTCGAAGTAGTTGGTGCGGTCGCTCGAGGTGGTGGCGTTGTTCGAGCCGCCGGCGCCCTCCATGATGGTGTCGAATTGCCCGGTGGGGACCTTCTTCGTGCCCATGAACATGAGGTGCTCAAAGAGGTGGGCAAAGCCGGAGCGCCCCTTCGGCTCATCCTTGGAGCCGACATAGTACCAGAGATTGATCGCCACCCGCGGCAGGCGATGGTCTTCGTGCAGGATGACCGTCAGCCCGTTGGGAAGGGTGTAGTGTTCAAAGGCGATCTCCTGGGAGGCGGCGAAGCTTCCCGGGAGAGCCACGGCCAGCGCCGCCAGGGCGGCGATCGCCAGGCGGTTCGTTTTGAGGTGTCCGGACATAGGCGCTATTTAACCCGGTCTCGTTTTCCAGTCCAGCCCGGATTGAGGCCGTAAGCCTCTTGCCCCGCGGGTTGGCGGAGAGCATTATTGCGGGGAAGCTTCAGCTTCCGCGCGATTTTTTCACAGGCGGAGACCGGGATGGCGCTCAACAGGCAATGGCGGCTGGCGGCGAGACCCTCCGGGCTCCCGAAGGAGAGCGATTTTTCCTGGCACGAAGAGCCGGTCGCGGAGCCCGGGGATGGGGAGCTCCTCGTGCGCAACCTCTACCTCTCTCTCGATCCGGCAAACCGGGGCTGGATGACCGGCAGGAAGACCTACATCGACCCGGTCGGGATCGGCGACGTGATGTTCGGAAGCACCATCGCCGTCGTCGAATCAAGCCGTCACCAGGACTTTCAACCCGGAGAGATCGTCAGCGGCTTTCTTGGCTGGCAGGATTACGCCCTCGCCTCTCCCCGCGCGCTGGTGAAGCTGCCGCCGGAGCTTCCCGTGCCCCTGGAGGATTATTTCGCGGTCTTCGGCCATGTCGGGATGACCGCGTATTTCGGCCTTCTTGACGTGGGGCGGCCGGCCGAGGGCGAGACCCTGGTCGTGTCCGCCGCGGCGGGCGCCGTGGGTTCTCTCGTGGGGCAGCTGGGCAAGCTCCATGGCTGCAGGGTCGTCGGAATCGCCGGCAGCGATGAAAAGTGTTCCTGGCTTACCGCCGAGCTGGGTTTTGACGCGGCGGTCAACTACAGGAGAGAGCCGGTCGCCGAGGCGCTCGCGGCGAGCTGCCCGGAAGGGATCGACGTGTACTTCGATAATGTCGGCGGGGAGATCCTCGAGGCCGCGCTCTCGGGGATCAACGACAGGGCTCGAATCGTGGTCTGCGGGATGATCTCGCAATACAACGCCATCGAGCCGCCGCCGGGCCCGCGCAACCTGGGGAACCTGCTGATCCATCGCGCCCGGATGGAAGGGTTCATCGTGCTCGATTACTTTCTTCGCGCATCGGAGGCGATCGATGCGCTCGGCGCCTGGGTGAGCGAAGGCAGGCTTCGTTACCGTGTTCACGTGGTCGAGGGCCTCGAGGAGGCCCCCGCCGCGCTCAACTATCTCTTCGATGGGCGCAATGAGGGCAAGCTGGTCATCAAGCTGGCGGAGCCGCCGGCGTAAAAAAACCGGGCGGGACTCCCTCGAGGGGAATCGCCGCCCGGTTTCGCGCGCGGGCCTCAGCCCGTCCGCTTCAGCTTACTGGCAGACAGGCGATGGACGGGCGCAATCGATGCCGTCATCGGTCGCATCCGAGCCGCACTCCTCCCGCCTGTAGCCGGGGCTGACCGGAGAGGGCTCCGCCGGCGCGGCGCCGCCCGTGAACAGCCAGCTGAAGATGATGATGGCGTCCGTGATCTCGACGCTGCCGGTGTCGTTGGTGTCGGCCGCGTCCAGGCAGGCCGGCGGGGCTCCGCCGGAGAACAGGAAGAGCAGCGGCACGACGCCGTCGGTCAGGTTGATGCTGCCGTCGGAGTTCGCGTCGCCGCGGACGAAGGTCGTTCCGCCGGGCTCGGCGCAGGAGGCGTCGTCGACACAGTCGTTGTCGTCACAGTCGGCGTCGCCGTCGCGGTCATCGTCGATGCCGTTGTCGCAGATCTCGTCCGGGATACAGGCGGCGTGATCGGCACAGTCGTTGTCGTCGCAATCGGCGTTGCCGTCACGGTCGTCATCGATACCGTTGTTGCAGATCTCGTCCGGCAGGGGCGCGGGCCCGTCTGTTGCGAGAATGGCGATAGCCTTGATGCCCGCGTTCTCGGGTGGGTTGCCTCCACCGAGGTCGTCGAGCACGATCTCGATGGAACCCTCGGTGGCGACCTCCTCCACCACCGAGACGCCGACACGGTAGCCGGCCTGGCCGGCGGGGTCGACTCCCAGGAGGCGGGCGGCCTCGACGGCCTGCGCGAACTGGTCACGGACCAGCTCACCGTTGATGCGGATGTCAAAGACCCGGCAGGCGCCGCCGGAGCGCGCGGGATCCTCGATGTCGAGGCAGCCGTCGCTGCAGCAGAACTCCGCGAACAACAGCACCACTTCGTAGGTGCCCGGCGGCAGGCCGGTGAACTCGTAGATGACATCGCCATCATCCCACCGCTCGGCCGGGAAGATGTCCTGCTGGAAGGCCATGTCGAAGATGTATTCATCGGTTTCGACATCGACGCCGGTGAAGCCCAGCCCGAAGTTCGCGGTATTGACGTTGGGGCTGCGCAGGTAGGGGCTCGGGTTTTCGATGGTGTCCTCGAGCCAGACACGGCCGATGTCATCGACGAACTCGGGGCCTCCGCAGTTGATGTAGAGCTCGCCCGAGAATTCGCACAGGTCTGCGCCGGGGCGCAGGACCGAGTCGCCCCCGATCGGGACGCCGTCCACCGTGCCGAGGCAGAAGCTCGCGCCCGGCAGGGCGTCGACAATGTCGTAGGTGAGGGAGTCGCCATCGCTCACCTCTCCGTTGAAGGTGAGACGCGATCCGTCAGCGCTGAAATCGCCGGCGGACGGGTTCTCCCCCACCGTGTTCTCCGGCAGGTCTTCCTGCACCTCGACGGTGATGGCCTGGTCTCCGGGAACACTGAAGGTGATGGTGACGGTGGCGCCGCCATCGCAGTTGATCGAGCCGACTGTACGGGTCCCGCGCACCGAGCCGTCGCCGCCGAATTCGGGGTTGTCGGCGCTGACCGACACCTCGTCTTCGGTGAACGCGGTCCTGAAGCAGGAGTCGCTGAACATGGCGATCCGGGCTCCGGAGCCGCCACCGCCCTCGTTGTAGCCCAGCATGATGAGGTTGAGGCCGGGTTCGAGGATGGCCGGGGACGATGCACGGGTCTGGATCTCGTTGGCGCCGCCGAAGCCGCGTGTCGTCAGGAACTCCACGGCGACCTCTCCATTGACGTAGAGGGTCGCGCCATCGTCGCTCGACAGGCCGAACCAGGCCTGGAGGTCGTCATCGCTGACGTTGTTGACGAAGGTGAACATGACCGCGGTGTACTGGTCACCGCCGCCGTAGTAGACCTCGCCGTTGAAGAGGCCGGGATCGCCGGCATTGAGGTCATAGCCGCTTGCCCGCACGAGCGAGGTGAAGCCGCATTCGCTCTCGCGTACGCCGCTGGTGATCAGGCCCGAGATGCCGGCCTCGACGATGGCGCCCTCGAAGATGCTGTCGATGTCCGGGGGGCCGCCGTTCTGGGAGACGTAGTCCTCGATAAAGGCCTGGGACGGGGCGTTGCCGCCGGTTACCGACTCAAACTGCTGGGCGTTGACCAGCCACTCGGTGATGAAGCCGTTGGAGGGTCCGCCGCGCAGATAGGGACCGGGGTCGACGGGAGCGTTGGAGCAGCCGTCCGCGGCGTTGCCGTGGTCTTCGGGATCGTAGCCCGTCGGATCGATGGTATGCGGCATCGCTATCGGCGTGCCGTTCTCGTCTTCGAAACGCGCGCACATGATGTAGCCGCCGCCGTTTTCGTAGGTGGCGATCGCGATCATGTTCTTGCCCGGGTCGAGCCAGACGGGGACCTTGAAGGAAAACGGGTTGTGCGGAGCGCAGTGCGAAAAAGCCCCGGCGGGACGGCCATTGACCTTGACCGAGATGGAGTCATCCGAGCCGATTCCCAGCTGGATACAGCGGCCCACCTCGGAATCGTTGATGACGTAGGTATAGGCTACGCACATGCACCGCTCGACGTTCGCCTGGAAGGCGCTTCCACCCTGCAGGTCGTAGATGCCGTTGGGAGATGACATGGGCGCGAGTATTGCCTCGCTGTTAAACGCATCGCCCGGCACGGTCCAGAAGCGATCGAATGCGGTGCCCCCGAGGTTGGTGAGGCCGCTGATTTCCGGGGCGCTGCCGCCGAAATCGGGAAGGAAGACCAGTCCGTCCTCGGGGATGATGGTCTCATCGGAAACTTCTCCATCGATGTCGCTGATCCATTCTTCTCCCATAATGTCGATGGGAATGTTGCAGCCGTTCCAGACCGCCAGGTTGAAGGCGGGGGTCAACAGCACCTCGCGAATGACGGGGCTGTCGTGGATGGCGATGTCGCCATTGCCGGGCCCCTCGGGCTCGGGTTCGGGGTGGGCGTCTTCGCCCGGCTCGTAGCCGGTCGGATCGATGGTGGTGGGGATCGGCAGGGGCTCGAGGTTCTCGTCTTCGAAGCGGATGCACATATTGTAGCCGCCGCCGTTTTCGAAGGTGTAGACCGAGACGAGGTTCTTGCCCGGGTCGAGCTGGGCGGTGCCCTTGTCGGTGAAGCCCGGATGTCCGGCGCAGCGCGGGGTGGTGATCACGGGTCGGCCGTTGACGCGGACCGTGCCGGCGTCATCCGAGCCGAAGCCGATGCCGACGCGGATGGGCTCATCGCTGTCGTTGATGGCGTAGAAGAAGGCGGCACACATCACCTGCTCGACGTCGGTGCCGAAGATGTCGGCGCGCTGGAAATCGTAGAATCCGTCGGCTGAAGTTGCCCGGACAAGGATGGATTCGCTGAACGGGTCGCCGGGGAAGTCGAGGAAGAGCGCCTCCTGGTCGGGGCCCATGATCCCCAGCCCCGCGATCTGGCTCTCGCCTTCGAAGTCGATACTGAAGATCAGCCCCTCCTCGGGAATGATTGTTTCATCTGTGATCTCGTCCGCATCGTTAATCCAGGGGCCGTCCATCTGCTCGACGCTGATGTTGCAGCCCTGGACGCCGCCGGCCATCGTATAGGCCGGGGTCACGAGAATCTCGCCGACATGGCTGGAGAGGCCGCTTGAGAGGCTCGTCGCGCCGCCCACCGGATATTCGGTGTCGCCGATGTTCGCCGTGCCGGAGAAGCTGCTGATGGTCCATGCTCCCGAGCGGCTCAGGGTGTAGCTGACGGTCGCCGCCGTGATGCCTTCCCAGGCGAGCCTGCCGGGCTCGTTCACGGTCGGCTCCGGGGCGATGTCACTGACCTCCCAGGCACGGTCGTAGCTTTCTTCGAGATCGTAGGAGCCGCCGCCGGCGTTGATGGCGATCGACACGCTGGCCGTCACCTCTCCGGGAGCCTCTCCATCGATGCTTACCGAGCGCGAGGCGGGAGACTGCCAGAGCTCGAGCGGCTCGACGCTGACCTCGATCTGGCCATCGCCGCTGCGGACCGCTCCACAGCCGGTGGGATCTTCAAAGCGGGCTCTCATGCCCCAGCCGCCGCCGCCATCCCAGACCTTGAACTGGATGAGGTTGCCGCCGGGCTGCAGGGTGACGGGGAAGGTGTTCTGGGTGGTGCCGGCTCCGCCCCAGCCGCGGCAGACGCCGAGGCTGAAGACCTCTACCCGGTTGATCTTGACCTGGATGGTGTCGTCGCTGGCGATGCCCATTCTCATGACAAGCGGAGAGTCGGTGACGTTCTCGACGTAGACCCAGGCGTAGCCCATGGCGTTGTCGGCGCCGGGGGCCTGCGTTTCGAAATTGAGCAGATCGCCCTCGGTCATCTGGATGACGACCGGAAGATTGCCGTCGAAATCCAGCGGCGCGCTGGGATGAAAGGTACCGAAAAGCGCCGGCTGCACGTTCCCTTCACAATCCTCGGCTTCGAGGACGGGGGGCATGAGGATGAGTCCCTCTTCGGGGATGATGTCGCTTTCGCTGTTGTCGCCATCGCAGAGGAAATCGGCGGCGGTCAGCTGGTTCGGGTTGCAGCCCGGACCTGAGTAGGCTGCGGCGACCAGGTACTCGGTGAAGAAGCCGTTATCGTCCGTCTGGGCCCGCGCCGCGGGCGCCGCGAAAGCGATCAACATCAGGACCGCAAGGATCCTCGAACATAGAGAAACGAACCGATGACAGGACATTGAAACCTCCCAACCATATGAATGTGGCAATCCGCGTATGCCGCGAGTGCCGTGCGCGTCTTGAACCCGTTTAAACCCGCTGAGGAGCGGTCGCCGGGGGCGATCGTTCACACTCAGCAAGACCCTTTTTTGCAAACGACTTTCGCGGCCGGGACAGGGCCGAAAAAACCTGCGCCGGCCGGTCAATTAATGGAATTGACAATTATCAAGATTAGTTGATGGAGGGGGTGATTTCCAGACACTTACAGGTGAGAAACCCGCAGTTTTCCTGTCTGGATGCGGAGGCCGCGCCGGCCGGTCCGGCTACCGTTGCGGCTTGATATAAGTTGACTTGAAGAGCCTGAGAGAAATAATCACGTTCCTGACGCAACTCTTTTGCGCTAAACGTTTTCCCGCTTTTCTCAGAAGGGACCTCAAGGATCGAATGAACGCCCCGCAGGCGGCTCCCGAAGACGAGCTCGACCTCATGAAGGAGATCATCTCGCTGTGCAAGCAGCGGGGTTTCATTTTCCAGTCCAGCGAGATCTACGGCGGCCTCAAGAGCTGTTATGACTATGGTCCGCTTGGAGCCGAGCTCAAACGCAACATCATGAACGAATGGTGGCGTGCCATGGTGCATGAGCGCGAAGATGTCGTAGGGCTCGATGCCTCGATCATCATGCATACGAATGTCTGGAAGGCG